>JBALXG010000440.1:0-2985 GCA_036961055.1 Leeuwenhoekiella sp.
AGATGAACCCATGTCTGCACTTGATAGCAAAATGCGAATTAAACTTCAGGATTATATTTTAAAAGTTCATCGTGATTATCAACTCACAACTATCCTGATAAGTCATGAGATTGGGGAGATTTTTAAGCTTTCAGACCAGGTTTTTGTAATAGAAAACGGTAAAATAGAGCGGTCTGGAACTCCTGATATAGTTTTTGGCCATAATACTTTGAGTGCAAAATTTCGATTTACCGGTGAAGTACTTAAAATTGAAAAAGAAGAAGTTGTGTATATCGTGACTGTTTTAATAGGCAATAATCTGGTAAAAGTGATCGCTCAGCAATCTGAAATCAATGATCTCAATGTGGGAGATAAAGTGCTTGTCGCTTCAAAAGCTTTCAATCCTGTAATTCAGAAAATCTAGCGCAGGCAATATTTTCAGCTTAAAAAATTCTTGCTTCACAATTACCAGTATCTTTGAGTAACCCGAATAAACTAATAAAAACACCCTATATGAACTTAAACCTGGCTGTTCTCATTGATGGCGATAACATTCCATCTGCTTATGTAAAGGAAATGATGGCAGAAATCGCAAAATATGGCAATCCTACTATAAAACGCATTTATGGCGACTGGACAAAACCTACGCTCACAAAATGGAAAAATATCCTGCTTGAAAATGCGATAACGCCTATACAACAGTACGGTTATACCACGGGGAAAAACGCGACAGATTCTGCCATGATTATCGACGCGATGGATATTTTATATTCTGAAAAAGTAAATGGGTTTTGTCTGGTTTCCAGCGATAGTGACTTTACAAGACTTGCGACAAGGCTACGCGAAGCCGGAATGCAGGTTTATGGAATAGGTGAAAAGAAAACGCCAAATCCTTTTATAGTTGCTTGCGATAAATTTATTTATATCGAAATTTTAAAAAATCAGGCAGACGGTGAAGATTCTGAAGAAATTACAGATAAATCAAAGGAGCATGAGGGCATTGATAAAATGACTCGAAAGGAAATAAAACTTATTTCCTCAACAATCTCTGATCTTGCAGATGATGATGGCTGGGCATTTTTAGGTGATGTGGGCAGTCTTCTGCAAAAGAAACAACCTAATTTTGACTCCCGTAATTATGGTTTTCAAAAACTCACTCCGCTAATAAAATCAATAGACGATTTTGAGATTGAGCAGCGTGAAGGAACCAGCAAAAGATTTAAATTAATTTACGTAAGTATTAAAGAAAAATCGGGTAAAAAACGCTGAAAATCGGTGTTTTTTGGCTAATTTTTATCTTCTAAAAGCGGTACAAATCTAAAGTTTCCGTATTCCTTTTTTTCAAATTTAGTGGGTTCGGTACGTATAAAACGCGTCATAATTTGGGTATCATCACCCACAGGAATTATTAGCTTACCTCCTACTTTTAATTGTGCCAATAATGGATTTGGCACAAAAGGCGCTCCTGCCGTAACAATGATTCCGTCAAAAGGTGCGAATTCGGGCATGCCTTTATAACCATCGCCAAAGGTGAGTCTCTTGGGCCGGTAACCCAGTTTAGCCAGAAAATTCTTTGTCTTTTTAAAAAGTTCACGCTGCCTTTCAACTGAATAAACTTTGGCACCCATTTCACACAGCACAGCAGTTTGATAACCGCTACCCGTACCAATCTCAAGTATAGAATCTCCTTTTTTAATTTCCAGTAATTCTGTCTGAAAAGCGACCGTGTACGGTTGAGAAATTGTCTGGTCTGCAGCAATAGGAAATGCTTTGTCCTGATAAGCATGATCCTCAAAACTGCTATCCATAAATAAATGCCGCGGAATTTTGCGTATCGCATCGAGCACCGGTTTACTGGTAATTCCTTTTTCTTCAACTACTTTGGCTAACAATCGGCGTTTTCCCTGATGTCGTGTAGTGTCCCTCATGCCGCTAAAGTAAATAAACTTGACAGTTGACGCCCCATTTAGCACTGCATTTTATCAACATAGTTTTAGAGAAGATTGTAAAGTAGAAATGCTATTTTTGTTTAAAACGAAATAATTATGCTGAAAGCAGGCGTTCTGGGTGCTGGCCATCTTGGGAAAATTCATCTTAAATTACTTAATCAATCTGAAAAATATGAACTGGTAGGATTTTATGATTCATCTCCCGAAGCAGCATTAGAAATTGAAAAGGAATTTGGCTATAAATCATTCCCCTCAATTGCTGCTTTAATAGAGGCTTGCGACATGATAGATGTGGTAACGCCTACAACATATCACTACGTCTGTGCAGAGCAGGTAATAAAAGCCGGTAAACATCTTTTTATTGAAAAACCCATAACCCAAACCGTAGCGGAAGCAGAAAAGATCAGAGAACTTGCTAAGGAATATGGCGTGCGTGGTCAGGTAGGCCATGTAGAGCGCTTTAACCCTGCCTTTAAGGCGGTGAGCGACATGATAGAGAATCCTATGTTTATAGAAGCTCACAGATTAGCTGAATTCAACCCACGGGGTACAGATGTTCCGGTTGTTCTGGACCTTATGATTCATGATATTGATGCCATTTTAAGCGTTGTTAAAAGCGAGGTTAAAAGTGTTTCTGCTTCTGGAGTTGCTGTCATTAGCGATACGCCAGATATTGCAAATGCTCGTATTGAGTTTAAAAACGGTTGTGTTGCAAATCTCACAGCAAGTCGTATTTCTATGAAAAAAATGAGAAAAGCTCGTTTCTTTCAAAAAGACGCATATATCTCAGTAGATTTTCTGGAGAAAAAATGTGAAGTAGTTCGCATGAAAGAAGCACCAGAAAAGCCTGATGATTTTGCGATGATCCTTCAGAATGCAGAAGGAATACGTAAACAGATTTATTATGACAATCCTGATGTACACGACAATAATGCAATACTTGATGAATTAGAAGCTTTCGCGAAAGCAATAGAAAATGATACAGTTCCTGTAGTAAGTTTAAATCAGGGTACTGAAGCACTACGGGTTGCAATGATGGTGATTGCAGATTTTGAAA
>JBALXG010000441.1:0-2982 GCA_036961055.1 Leeuwenhoekiella sp.
CACCGCTTTCCAGATAATTGCGCAAATTTGCAACTGCTTCTTCAGAAAAGAAAACATTTCCATGACCGGTCATATGTAAAAAAGGATATTGCATGATGGCCACATCTGTAGCTTCTACAGAAATACTTTTTTCTTCAATTTGGGTTGAAATATTCTTATTACAAAACTTGATTAAATTGGGCAATGAAGTAGGATTGCCGTACCAATCGCCACCGCCGGCATATTGCAAAACCGCTATTTCCTGAGCTTCTGCTGAAGCGCTAAAAATCAATGCGCCAGAAAATATTAAGAATATAAGTGAAAGTTTCAAATTAGTAAGAATTTGCAAGAAACGAAAATAAAGTTTTTCTCATC
The DNA here is from genome assembly GCA_036961055.1 of Leeuwenhoekiella sp. Lineage (GTDB taxonomy): Bacteria > Bacteroidota > Bacteroidia > Flavobacteriales > Flavobacteriaceae > Leeuwenhoekiella. The sequence continues at coordinate 355 of JBALXG010000441.1, forward strand.
AAGAAGCTATTATTTAAAAAGATAGTTATGTTTAAGAATGTTTTATAAGTTTAAGATATACAAATCGATCATACTTTTCACTTAAATATACTAGCTTATGGCTTTGAATAAAAATGGATATCTGGCTCAGATAACCCCTGTATTAGTAGTGAATCAGGTGCTTGAATCTCTCGAATTTTACGTGCAGAAACTTGGTTTTGATATTGTTTTTATAGATAATGAAAAGAATCCTTCATATTCTGTATTAAGGCGTAATAATATAGCAATTCATTTAAAACTGAAGAATCCGGATTTTATTGAAACGCAGAAAACTATTATTAGGGTCGAAGTGCAGGGTATTAATGACCTTTTTGAAGAATATAAATTAAAAGGTGTGTTTAATAATCATACCGCCCTTGAAGAAAAACCTTGGGGAACAGTTGAATTTGCACTTTATGATCCTTCGCAAAATCAGTTAGTATTTTATCATATTCAATAAAAAAAACGCCCTTTTAAGGCGTTTTTTGCATCTAAACAGTAGCTTTTTCTTTTAACGGAATTTGATGTCTTAAAAGATCATCAAAAGTTTCCCGCTCACGTATTAATCGCGCTTCTCCATTTATAAATAAAACTTCAGCAGGACGGTATCTTGAATTGTAATTGCTGGCCATAGTAAAACAGTAAGCCCCGGCATTGCTAAAAGCAAGAATATCGCCTTCGGTTATTTCTGGTATACGTCTGTTATTTGCAAATGTATCTGTCTCACAAATATATCCTACGACAGAATAAAAGCGTTCTCTGCCCGCAGGGTTTGTAATGTTATCAATGTGATGTTGTGAACCATAAAGCATAGGTCTTATTAAATGATTAAAACCGCTGTCTACCTGAGCAAAAACAGTAGAAGTTGTTTGTTTTACCACATTTACCTGAACAAGAAATTTACCAGCTTCACTTACCAGAAATTTTCCGGGTTCAAATGTAAGTGTAAGCGGTCTGCCGTATTCCTTTGCGAAGGCATTAAACCTGGTTCCTAATTTTTCACCTAATTCTTCGATATTGGTCTCAATATCTCCTTCTTTATAAGGAACTTTAAAACCACTCCCAAAGTCTATAAAATCAAGCTCTTCAAAGTGTTTTGCAGTATCAAATAAAATTTCAGCAGCATACAGAAAAACATCAATATCAAGAATATCGCTTCCGGTGTGCATGTGAATTCCATTAACGTGCATACCGGTATTTTTTATAATACGCAATAAATGCGGAATCTGATGAATTGAAATTCCAAATTTACTATCTATGTGACCTACAGAAATATTAGTATTTCCACCTGCCATTACATGTGGATTTATACGCACACAAACCGGAACTTTAGGATGTTTTGTGCCAAATTGTTCAAGGATAGAAAGGTTATCTATATTGATTTGTACGCCAAGTTTTGAAACTTCTTCAATTTCTTTAAGCGAAACACCATTTGGTGTGAAAATAATTCGGTGAGGTTCTACACCAGCAGCAAGGCCAAGTCTTACTTCCTGTATAGAAACAGTATCAAGGCCAGCGCCCAGATCTGAAATAAGCTGAAGCACCGCTATATTAGATAAAGCTTTTACCGCATAATTAATGCGCAAATCCTTAACCTTTTTAAAAGCACCGGTAAGGCGTTTATATTGATTCTCAATTTTTTGAGCGTCATAAACATATACAGGGCTGCCAAATTTGCTGGCGATGTCTAAAAGGTTTTTTGGTGTCATAGTGATTTTTCTATCTTAAACGCACAAAGCTAATATAGAAATACGATTTAAAAACCTTAACCAGTTAAAAATTGCCAAAAGACTTATAAGAATTGTAAAAAACTAACTTTTGACGTAACTTTTTTGAAACTTTGCCTAAATATAATTTGATATGACACAAATGCTTGCAATGTTTCCGTTAGAACTAATTGTTTTTCCAGACGAGAAGCTGGCGCTGCACATATTTGAAGACCGTTATCAACAACTTATTAAAGACTGTGAGGATGAGACTATAACTTTTGGTATTCCGGCATATATTAATAGGAAAATGCTTTTTGGTACAGAAGTTAAAATAGATCGTGTTGTTAAACGATACCCTTCTGGGGCAAGTGATATAGTTTGTAAAGGTCTAAGGGTTTTTCAAATAAAATCGTTTTATAATACGCTGGGTGATAAGCTTTATGCGGGTGCAAACATAGAATATTTACCTAATCTGGAAGATGGTACATTATCGCAACGCCGCAGATTTATGGTTCTGGTTAAGGATTTATATGAAGCTTTAGATGTAAAATTACCTGAATTTGATGCTGCTCTGGTTAACAGTTATTCATTTGCTCATAAAATAGGACTTGCACTTGAGCAAGAGCTTAAAATTATACAAATGGAATCTGAGTCAGACAGGTTTGCATTTTTAATAGATCATCTTTCTGTAACCTTGCCGGTGGTAAAACAAATCAATCGAACTAAAGAATTGATTAAAATGAATGGGCATTTTAAAAACTTTGATCCTTTAGATTTTACAGACTTTAAACTTAAAGATATTTAATCGCCGGCAGTTTTACTTTAAAAAGCTCGCCCTTTGCTTTTAAATTCTCCTGATTTTACTATGATTTCACCCGATTTTAGTGTTCAAAACATCGAT
>JBALXG010000442.1:0-2976 GCA_036961055.1 Leeuwenhoekiella sp.
TTTAGATTTAAACAATATATATTGAAATTACGCGCACCTGTAGCCCAAATCCTTATAGGATTAGCATTATTAAGTATTCCCTTTATAACCTCTCCTGATTTAAGATCTGGAGCAGAACTTATACATATCGCTCCATTTCAGCGCAATTTCCTTGTTTATGTTTTTTTGCTCTTATTTTTTTATTTTAATTATCACCTGCTTATTCCCAAATTATATTTACAGAAGAAATATGTCTTTTATGCGCTGTCATTACTAGGCTGTTTTTTAATTATTAATTATTTGCCAGACTCACTAATATCTATTGAAGATTACAAACCACCTCTTAATGACATCAGGTTTCCAGGGCCGGGTTTTCCACCCGGTGGGCCCCCAGACCCAAGATTTAATTTTCTTGATTTTCGGCTAAATCACTTTTTTCAGTTTTTTATTGTAGTAGCTCTTTCTTTACTTATAAGTTTAAATGATCATTTAAAGAAAATTCAAAAAGAGAAGCTAATTGCTGAAGTTTCCTATCTTAAAGCACAGATAAATCCGCATTTTTTATTTAACACGCTTAACAGTTTATATGCGCTGGCTTTAAGCAAATCTGATGACGCTCCTGAAGCTATCTTACAACTGTCAAGTATGATGAGATATGTGGTGACCGAGAGTAATCGAAGTACAGTTCCGCTTAAAAAAGAATTAAATTACCTTAGAGATTATATAGAACTGCAGCGCTTAAGAATGACTAAAGATGTGTTTCTGTCCTTCACTATTGAAGGAGATTATAACAATCTGCAAATTGCCCCGCTTATCTTAATTACCTACATAGAAAATGCTTTTAAATACGGTATTAATCCTGATGAAATTTCACGTATTGAAATTTACGTAAATATTGAAGAGGAATACGTAAATCTAAATGTTGTCAATAAAATTGTAGTTGATAAATTACTAATTCCCGATATTACAGAAGAAGGAATAAAAAACACAAAGAAACGTCTTGATCATTTATATCCCGGCAAATATGATCTTTCGATTAATGATAATAATGATCTTTATACCGTAAAATTGAGGATAAAACTAGTATGATAAAAGCAATAGCCATTGATGATGAACCCCTTGCCTTACAGGTAGTAGATGCCTTTTGTTGTAAAATTGACTATCTCACTTTAGAAAAGACATTTACAAGTCAGACTGACGCTATAAAATATCTCAATAAATTTGATGTAGATCTTTTGTTTTTAGATATACAAATGCCACGTAAAAACGGGATAGAACTATACAAATCGCTTAAAAATGAAACCAAGGTTATTTTTACAACCGCTTATAGTGATTATGCTGTTGAAGGGTTTAATGTAAACGCTACAGATTATATTCTCAAACCGTATGCTTTTGACCGTTTTGAAGAAGCTGTTGCAAAAGTAAAGCGGGAAATTGAGCTTGAAAAAAACAGTATTATAGAAAACACACACCTGGTAATACGTGCAGATTATAAACTTTATAATATCCCCTTAAAAAGTATAATTTATCTGGAAGCAATGGACGATTATGTAAAAATTTATCAGGAAGATGAACCAGTAATTGTGGCGCGATCTACTATGAAAGGTGTTCTGAAAAAGCTACCTCAACAAACCTTTACGCGCATTCACAAATCTTTTATAATTTCTAATAGTAAAGTACAAACACTGCAGGCAACAAGCCTTACCATCGCAGATATTGAGTTACCTATAGGAAGCACTTATAAAGATAATGTACTGGAAGTTTTCAGCTAAAGAATAACAGATACACCGCAAAACTTTCTGGGTTTACCTCTATTTTTTGATGTTCTTTCTAACTCCTGTTACTTTAGCCATGTCTTAAAATAAGAAATGCTATGAAAAGAAAAGAATTTTTAAAAGGAATGGGGCTTGCCGGTTTAACCGCGACAACTTTTGGTTTGCTGGCCTGCTCTGGTGACAGTGACAGTTTACTTGATTCTTCCTCAACAACAGATACAACAGGTTCAGATACTACTTCGGCAACTGATTGTAGTGTGACAAATTCAGAAACTGCCGGCCCATTCCCAACTCATACTCCTTCTTCTTATGAAAGAGTTGATATAACAGGAGACCGAACGGGTGTAGATCTTGCGATTAATCTTATTATTCAAGATGTAAATAACGCATGTGCGGTTTTAGAAAATGCGATTGTAGATATATGGCACTGTGATAATGGCGGTAATTATTCTGAATATGGCGGTAGCGGAATGCAGTCAACAGACTACACAAGCTATCACTTTTTAAGAGGGAGACAGGTTTCCGGCGCAGATGGCGTGGTTAAATTTCAATCTATTTTTCCGGGTTGGTACAACGGAAGGGCCACGCATATACATGTACATATTTACAATAAAACCGGCAGTTCTTTACTCGTTACGCAAATCGCTTTTCCTGAAGGATCAGACAGCGCTGTGGTCACAGTAAATGCTTCAGCAGAAAACGGATATACAAAAGGAATGTCTGGATACACCTATAACGCTTCTGATAATGTTTTTGGTGATGGTGTTGCAAATGAACTTTCAACAATTTCTGGAGATGTAGCATCTGGATATACTTTAGACCATATTATAAAAGTTTCGGCATAAAACACATAGTTTGATTGATGGCCCCGATGTCTAAAATAAAATGTACCTTATTATTAGCATCGGGTTTTTCATTTAAATACGAACATTATGAATGACTTAAAAAATAGTGCTGCAAAAATTTATACAAATCAAAACAGCATTTTAGATAATACTACCAAAGGTCAAAAACGATTAATTGAGATAGCAGATCATACTGAAAAATCTTCACTTCAGCAGTTTTATGAAGTTTCAGTTGCACCCTTAGAATCTTATGATTTAAGTATTAAAACCTCTTCCCGAATTGCAATAATTCCGCTTTATGGCGGCGTAGAAATAGGTTTTGATTCAGGCACACATTATGCAATGATAACTCAGGTATTTGAGTTTACTGCAGGTAA
>JBALXG010000443.1:0-2952 GCA_036961055.1 Leeuwenhoekiella sp.
GGTGAAGATCCTACGCGCATGTTTGCGGGTGAGGGCGGGCCAGAACGTACCAATAGGCGTTTTCATTATGTAAGTCTGGGTTTACCAGCAAAACGGCTTTCTACTGCTTTTGATAGTGTAACACTTTATGGTAATGATCCCGATCATCGCCCGGATATTTATGGAAAAATAGGTAATGCAGGGGTTTCCATCTGCTGTCTTGATGATGCTAAAAAGCTGTATTCAGGTTTTGATTTATGCAGTCCTATGACTTCGGTGAGTATGACAATTAACGGTCCGGCGCCTATGCTGCTTGGCTTTTTTATGAATGCTGCCATCGATCAGAATTGTGAGAAATATATAAAAGAAAATGGATTAGAAGATCAGGTAGAAGCAAAGCTAAAAGAGCTCTACGACGATAAAGATCTGGAAAGACCAAAATACCACAACTTCTCCCCCTTGGGGGGAGATCGAGAGGGGGACCTCCCCGAAGGAAACAACGGTCTTGGACTCATGCTTCTGGGCATTACCGGTGACCAAATTCTGCCAGCAGATGTTTATGCAAAAATTAAAGCTGAAACTTTAAATCAGGTGCGCGGTACAGTTCAGGCAGATATTTTAAAAGAAGATCAGGCGCAGAATACCTGTATTTTTTCAACAGAATTTGCCTTGCGTTTAATGGGCGATGTGCAGCAATATTTTATAGAAAAACAAGTGCGCAATTTCTATTCGGTTTCTATTTCTGGATATCACATTGCCGAAGCAGGAGCAAACCCAATTACTCAGCTCGCTTTTACACTTTCTAACGGTTTCACGTATGTGGAATATTACTTAAGCCGCGGGATGGACATCAATAAATTTGGTCCCAACCTGTCTTTCTTTTTCAGTAATGGTATCGATCCTGAATATGCGGTAATTGGCCGTGTAGCCCGTAAAATCTGGGCAAAAGCACTAAAAAACAAGTATGGTGCAAACCCACGGGCGCAAATGTTGAAATATCATATACAGACTTCCGGGCGCTCGTTACATGCACAGGAAATAGATTTTAATGATATACGCACCAGTTTACAGGCGTTGTACGCGATCTATGACAATTGCAACTCGCTACACACAAATGCATACGACGAGGCGATCACCACACCTACAGAAGAAAGCGTGCGCCGCGCCATGGCGATACAGTTGATCATAAATAAGGAATTAGGTTTAACCAAAAATGAAAACCCCATACAAGGCGCTTTTATTATAGAAGAACTTACAGATCTTGTGGAAGAAGCCGTTTTGCTTGAATTTGACCGAATCACAGAACGAGGCGGCGTGCTGGGCGCGATGGAAACCATGTATCAGCGCAGTAAAATACAGGAAGAAAGCCTGTATTATGAGACTTTAAAACACAATGGCGAATTCCCCATTATTGGAGTAAATACATTTTTGAGCAGTAAAGGTTCGCCCACCGTAAAACCTATGGAAGTCATTCGCGCTACCGAAGAAGAAAAGCAAGCCCAGATACAAACGCTTAACAATTTACACAAAGTGTATGCAGATCGTGAAGAAGCTGTTCTCGCCGCAGTGCAACAAGCCGCGATACATAACGAGAATATGTTTGAAAAATTAATGGAAGCCACCAAGGTTTGTTCACTTGGACAGATCACCAATGCGCTTTTTAAAGTCGGTGGACAGTATAGACGGAATATGTAAGCAGAGAACCCTCTTTTGCCTTGCAAAGGAGGTGTGAATCGCTTATCCTGAGCGCAGGCGCAGGATTTAATTAGGTTTAGGTTAAATTAAATACTTTTTTCTCACGAGATGATTTGAAGAGTAACTTGTCATCCTGAATTTATTTCAGGATCGCACAAGGGAAATATGGAATAAAAATATTCTTTTAAGAAACTGAATTTTCTATGAATTCTGAATAAGTAATGATCTTCGTATTTCTTATTTCTTTGATAACAAGAAGATCATTGTCCCCTGTTATAAGGAAATCTGCGGTACCATCTACTGAAAGGTTAAGTAAGAAATTATCCTTTTTGTCTCTGCAGAGATCAACGTCTGAGGAAACTTCTATTAATTCTGCATATTCATCAAATAGTTCCAGCAATGCTTTAATATCCTTTTGAGAAAAGAATTTTCTAAATTTTGGTCGTTTTACAACATCGATGAATTCCTCTAGAAGTTCGTTTGAAAATAGAAGTGTTATCTCACCAGTATTTACGAGTTTGTCTATTGCTTTAAAATTATTTGATATAAGAAAGCTAATCCACAAATTGGTGTCAAGAATGACACGTTTACTTTTCAAATCTTTTTTTTCTGACCGTCTCTACTTCTTTTGTAATATCATCTATAGATATTTTTTCTTTAGAATTAGAACGTAGCTTTTTAAGTAGGGTAGAAAAGTCTGTTTTTTTATCCTGATTTATTTTAATAAGATTGAGGTCTGCCAAATCCTGCAAGAGATTTTTGGCTTTGGGATTTAGTATGTCGATTTTAATAGATTCCATCTTGTTTTTTATAAAGATAGTAAATTTTCGATTTGAAAATAAAGTGATTCTGATTTACTCATTGTATATTCAATACTTCGCTTATGTGAAATATCTAGAAAAGATAATTAAGAGTACATTAATCACTCAGAGCGCAGTTGAGGGTTTTAATTTTATATGTGTTATTTTATACATTTATAGACGACAACACATCAATAACTACACAAGTGAATGGAAAATTTTGACCGTAAAAAGCATTGGGAAAATATCTATCAGACTAAAGACCTAAAAGACGTAAGCTGGTTTCAACCTACACCAGAAACTTCGCTGCAATTCTTTAAAGAATTTAACGTGCCCACCACTGCTAAGATCATAGACATAGGTGGCGGTGATAGTCTGTTAGTTGACCATTTGCTTAACCTGGGCTACAAAGATATTTCTGTGCTTGACATTTCTGAAGCTGCGATCTTAAGGGCGAAAGAAAGGCTAGGCGATAAAG
>JBALXG010000444.1:0-2940 GCA_036961055.1 Leeuwenhoekiella sp.
CAACTTTAGATAAATCAATTAAGGCTGAAGGTTGGCATAACTGGGATAAACCAGAAGCTGAAAAAACTTCATTTTATGCCGAATATAACTCCCGAGGAGATGGCGCTTCAATCACCCAAAGAGTGAAATGGGCGCATACACTAACACCAGAAATAGTTGAAAATGAATATTCCATTTCTGAAATATTAAAAGGAAAAGATAACTGGGATCCAACATTAAAGTTAAAAACAAGCCTTTAACATGATAACAATATTAAGAGCAAGAATTTTTATTTCTACCATTTTAGTTATAGGATTTGTTTCCTGCAAAAACCAGTCAAAAGTTGCAGAAAATCAGGTTTTAAGCACTAAAAATGCCTGGCTTCAGGCTGATGAGATTATAGAAAAAATAGGCAAACCTACTTTTCCAGATGCTGTTTTCAGCATACTGGATTACGGTGCTGTATCAGATGGAAAAACTTTAAATACAGAAGCTTTCGCGAAAGCAATACAAGCTTGTACAGATGCCGGTGGAGGAAGGGTTTTAGTACCTGGAGGAGCTTTTTTGACAGGTCCTATTCACCTAAAAAGCAATGTAGATTTGCATCTTGATGCTGGCGCAGAAGTTTTATTTACGAAAGATAAAAAGGCTTATTTGCCTATGGTTCATACATCCTACGAAGGGATGGAACTAATGAATTACTCTCCACTTATCTATGCGTATAAGCAGAAAAATTTTGCCATTACAGGTGAGGGAACTTTTAACGGGCAGGCAGATAATCAAAACTGGTGGCCATGGTGTGGTGCAGAAAGATACGGCCATCTTGAAGGTACACCGCAACAAAAAGATGATCATAATTTGCCACGTTTATTTAAGATGGTAGATGAAGGTGTACCGGTAGAAGACAGAATATTTGGTGAAGGTCATGAGTTACGGCCAGGATTTTTTCAGCCTTTAGAATGTGAGAATATTTTAGTACAGGGAGTGACTTTTACAAACGCTCCGTTTTGGGTTTTACATCCTTTAAAATCTAATTATGTTACGGTAGATGGGGTTACTATTAACAGTCATGGTCCTAATAATGATGGTTGCGATCCTGAATATTCTAAATACGTACATATCACCAACTGCAAATTTAACACCGGTGATGACTGTATCGCCATTAAATCTGGTCGCAACAATGATGGCCGCAGGGTAAATATTCCCAGCGAGAATATTGTGGTTGATAACTGTGTGATGAAAGATGGTCATGGAGGTGTGGTTATGGGCAGCGAGATATCTGCAGGTGTACGCAACGTATTTGTTCGCAATTGTGAGATGAACAGTCCTAATCTGGATCGTGCGATACGCATTAAAACTAATACACTGCGTGGCGGTTTTGTAGAAAATATTTACGTGAAAGATGTTGAAGTGGGTCAGGTAAAGGAAGCGGTGCTTAAAATCAATACGTTTTACGGTATTTATGGTGTACAGGAAGGAGATTTTATTCCGATAATTAAAAATATCTATCTTGAAAATATCACTGTTGAAAATGGCGGTGAATATGGCATTCTCATAAAAGGCAGGGAGCAAGCTCCAGTTTCAAATATCAACCTCACCAATGTAATTATTAAGAATACAGAAACCCCCATGTCAGTAGAAAATGCAGAACCCCTTATTTTTAAGAATACAGTTATTAACGGCAAATCTTACAATTAAAAAACTAAAACTAAAACTAAAATCTAATAACTAAACTTTAAATAATGGAAATAAAACAACTTGTTTTGCGGCCAAAAATAGAGATATTTTATTTGGCTGTCCTTGTGTTTATGATGATACCTTTTGCCGGTGTGGCACAGGACACGCGAACTATTACCGGAACCATAATTTCAGTTGATGATGGCATGCCACTACCTGGAGTAAATATTTTAGTTGAAGGAACAAATTACGCTACAGTTACAGATTTTGACGGAAACTTTTCATTAACCGTTCCTGAGAATAACGCTACTCTTATCGTGAGCTATGTAGGCTTCATTACTAAAAACATTCCACTAACTTCTCAATCTTCATTTACTATATCGTTAGAGACAGATATTCAGTCTTTAAATGAGGTTGTTGTTGTAGGATATGGAACAGTAAAAAAATCTGACTTAACAGGTTCTGTAGGTACTGTAAGCGCAGAAAGCCTTACCGAAAGAAATATTACTAATCCAGTTGAATCTTTACAAGGACTTATTCCTGGCGTGCAGGTTAGCAATTCTACCGGACGAATAGGTGACGGTTTTAATATTCAAATACGTGGGCAAAATACAATTTCGGGCAATGGTTCGCCTCTTTTTGTTGTAGATGGAGTACCAACTGACAATATTGACTTTCTCAATCCGCAGGATATTGCCAGAATGGATATTTTAAAAGATGCTTCTTCTACAGCGATTTATGGTTCCAGAGGATCAAACGGGGTTGTAATCGTAACCACAAAAAGTGGTTCTGGAGCAAAGAGCGGGATGGAAGTTTCATTTGAGTCATTTATAGGCTTAAAAGATGTTGCTCGTTTGCCAGATATGATGGCACCGCAAACATGGTGGCAATATCATCAATCTGCTTATTTGCCTACTGCTTCCGTTGATCCTGTAACCGGTACTGTAACCGCACAAACTCTAATGGATGCTGTATCTGCTGGTGGCGAAAATTCGGAGCTTTTTAGAAGAGTTGCAGCAAATGAAGCATTTGACTGGTATGACGCGGTTCTAAAAACCGGAATTCAGCAAAATAACTATTTAAATATTTCAGGAAAATCTGAAAATGGTCTTGGATATAATCTTGGATTAGGATATCAAAAGGAAACCGGAAATATTAATAATGAAAGCTTAGAGAAGTACACACTTAAAATGGGTCTTGATCATAATATTAATGATAAATTCTCTCTAGGTTCTAACGTTACAATTACACTTACAGATCAGGATCAGGGAAGTGACGTGGCAA
>JBALXG010000445.1:0-2928 GCA_036961055.1 Leeuwenhoekiella sp.
CTTATAGTAACCTCATCATTTTCCTTTTCCCAAAATACCATTACCGGAAAAGTGGAGGATAATAATGGAATGCCCTTACCCGGAGTATCAATTTCTGAGAAAAACACATCAAACGGAGTGGTTACAGATTTTGACGGTAACTATACAATAACAACTGCTTCTGCAAATTCTACACTGGTTTTCTCTTATGTGGGTTTTACTACTCAGGAAATTGCTGTTGGGAGTGAATCATCAATAAGTATTATTCTTGAAGAAAATCTTGAATCGCTTTCTGAAATTGTTGTAATAGGTTATGGAACGCAACGTATGGCAGATGTTACAAGTGCCGTAGCGAGTGTGAAATCTGAAGATTTTGTCCAGGGCAATGTTAAAGATGCTGCACAATTAATACAAGGTAAAGTTGCTGGTCTTTCGGTTTCAACTCCATCTGGCGACCCTACAGCAGGCGCACAAATTATGTTAAGAGGTATTTCATCTATAAATGGCAGCTCTGCCCCGCTGGTCTTAATTGACGGTGTTCCCGGAAATCTTCAAACAGTAGCTCCTGAGGATATAGCCTCAATTGACGTTTTAAAAGATGGATCTGCAACGGCTATATATGGTACTCGAGGTACGAATGGTGTTATTATTATTATTACTAAAAACAGCAATAATAATATGACAAATACAATAGAATATTCTGGCTATATGTCATTTGCCTCTATTAGTAATAGTCTTGATTTTTTAAATGCTGGTGAACTAAGACAGAAGTATGAAGAAGGTTATTCATTTACCGGTGCCAATCTCGAGGACTTTGGAAGTGATACAGACTGGGTTGATGAGATTACCCGCAATGCCGTAAGCACGGTACACAATTTAATTTTCCGTGGAGGAAATCAAACATCAAATCTTACAGCATCATTAAATTATCGCGATAATGAGGGAATTTTTATAAAAACTGATAATAAAAAATACACTGGTCGCATTGATGTAAATCATACTATGTTTGAAGGTAAATTAAAGTCAAACTTTAGCGTAATCGCAAGTGAACAAACTTTTTTTACTGGCGGCGACGGCTACAGTTTTAATCCATACGTATATCGTCAGGCACTTATACACAATCCAACAGAGCCAGTTAAAAATGATGATGGAACCTGGTTTGAACGTGATGTATATTTCTATGATAATCCTGTAGCTTACTTAGAGGAAACTGAAGGTGAGAACAGATATCGCAATCTGCGTTTTACAGCCAGTTTACAGTATTCACCTATTGATGGTCTTGACATAAAAGGACTCTTAACTAGAAAAGGAGATTCTAATATTAGAGGTTTTTATGAAACTAAAAACCATGTTTCAACTACAAAAAATGGCATTAATGGTTATGCCTCAAGAGGCACAGATGATTATGTAGGTAATTACACCGAAATGACTGTTAACTACAGGAAAAATTTTGGCAAGCATAAATTTACAGCCTTAGGAGGATATAACTATGAAGATAATGTTTATGAAGGCTTTTATGCAACAAATCGCAACTTCCCTACAGATGCCTATAGTTACAATAACTTAGGTGTAGGTCAGGGATTACCTTTAGGAGAAGCTGGAATGGGCAGCTCAAAAAGCTCTGATAAACTCATCGCTTTTTTCTCGAGAATCACTTATAATTATGATGACAAATATTTATTAATGGCAAGTATTCGGCACGAGGGATCATCAAGATTTGGAGCTGATAATAAATGGGGAAATTTTCCAGGAGTTTCTGCCGGGTGGAGAATGAATGAAGAGTCTTTTCTGAAAGATAAAACATGGATTGATAACTTAAAGTTAAGAGTAGGTTTTGGTATTACAGGAATTAATGCGGGCAGTTCCTATCAGTCTTTAAGTAGTCTCAATTACGACAGTTATTTTCTATATAATAATCAATGGATAAGAGAATTAATACCTGCTCGTAATCCAAATCCAGATTTAAAGTGGGAGAAAAAAGAGGAGTTTAATGCAGGTTTAGACTTCAGTTTTCTTGAAGGACGTATAAGTGGAGCTTTTGATTACTACAACCGTACTACTAAAGATGCATTATATAATTATGACGTACCTGTACCTCCATATCTTTATGGAACAATTAATGCAAATGTGGCGCAGGTAAAGAATTCAGGATTTGAAGCTTTAGTCAATTTTATACCTGTAATGAATGATAATTTTGAATGGGAAGCAAATTTCACTTACTCTACTAACTCAAATGAACTTGTATCGTTGTCTAATGATCAGTTTCAAACAACAAATGACTTTTTCTATGCCGGTTATACTGGTGAGCCAATTCAAATTGCTACCCACATTGTACAGGTAGGCCAGGAAATAGGAAATTTCTTCGGTTTAAAAAGTGTTGATATAACAGATGACGGTATCTGGCTTATAGAAACTCCTGAAGGTGAAATAATACCGGCAACCGAATCGTCAACCGCAGACAGGCAGGTATTGGGTAATGGTCTTCCTAAACATTATTTAAGCTGGAACAACTCTGTACGCTATAAAAACTGGGATCTTAATGTAAATATGCGCGGATCTTTTGGCTACCAGATTCTCAATTTTTCAAGAATGTTTTATGAAAATCCCACGATAGGTTATAACACGCTGGATTCAGCTTATGATAAAGTATATGGTAAAGCTGTACTTTCTGATGTGCAACGTTTTGTGAGCTATTATATAGAAGATGGTGATTTCTGGAAAATAGATAATGTGACTTTAGGCTATACACTAAACCAGGACATCTTCAAATTTGTTAAAAATTTCAGAGTTTATGCTTCGGCCTTAAATCTTGCCACCATTACAGGTTATAAAGGAATTGATCCCGAAGTTAACCGTATTGGCTTAGCGCCTGGTAATGATGATCGCGATAAATATCCTACAACCCGCACATTTACACTTGGAGTTAACCTAACCTTTTAAAAAAAATGC
>JBALXG010000446.1:0-2903 GCA_036961055.1 Leeuwenhoekiella sp.
ACTGCATGCCGTATCGCTGACCATCAAAAGACACCCATGCGGTGTATAAATGAGCCTGAAGTACCATTATTTCAGCATTATCTTTAGAATAGGTTTTGGCCAAATTTATATATTCCTGTGCTTTATCGAGTTGAGCTTTAAGCTGAGATTCATCTTTTAATCTCCAACTCTTATTAATATTTATCTGGGCAACATAGTAATACGGAAGCCATTTATCGTTTTCTGCTTTCCCTATACGTTCAAAGAGATTTGCAGCTTCATCTACTTTTCCTTCACTATATATAGACATTGCTTTTTGCATTCCATTTTGATATTGATCCTGAGGAAAAACATAAGTGCTGATAAATAAAGCTAAAATTAAGGCTGATAATTTCATGATTTTGACAGGTTTTTAGGTCTTAAAGACTGATTTTTAATTTGAGTTATTTCTTGATTTCTAACAGGAAGCCTGAAGTTTTAAAAATTTATCGTTCTTATTCAGGGAAAATCGCCTGTTTAGGTATAAAAATCAGGTATTCTTGATTTTCCGTTTTTAGTTTTGGTGTCGTGACTGGGTCTGTTTGTGATAAAGCCGTCAAGGCCAAAAGAAAGGTCGTAATAACAACAAAAATAAACTGAGTCATAACTTTTGATTTAAGATTGATTTATTTTAATATTTTAAAAGTATCACGCATATACTAGTCTTTCAATTGTTTATAACTCAACTGTAAAATTAGAGGCATGAACTGTATAAGTTATGTCAATCGGTTGACAGTTTTATACAATGCTGTGGTAGTATATTTATCTTCAGAAACTCTAGATTTGCCTGATTTTCTCTTTAGCGCAGAGAAGTTATAAATTCCCTAAAGTTATTTTATGCGTCTTAGTAGTTTATACAGATTAATACCCGCCATATTTGCATTTTTTTTACTAGCCCCTCAAGGTGCATATTGTCAAAATATTCTTCAGAAATCTGAAAGAGATAGTATAAGTACTGGCGAAGACAAGACTTTTCTTGAACTGCTAAAGTATGATGGCGGAAGTTTTTTAGGAGGTGTGGGTTATGGCCTTTCACGTCCTGTTTATTGGAAAGGTGATGACTGGTTAAAATTAGGTGGTACGCTTGCAGGAACTCTTTTGTTATATACGGTAGATGAAGAGACAAGTGAGTTTTTTCAGCGGCAGCGTGATGGAGTCCCTAAGATTATACGTGACTATGGGTGGTACTATGGGAGTCCTCAAAATAACTACATGATTCTGGGAGCGGCTTATATTACCTCAGCGGCAATTAAAAGTGAGAAATGGCGAAGAACAACTATTTTAATGCTTTCATCTGCAAGTGCAGCAGGGATTGTACAACAAATTGCTAAAACTATAGCTGGAAGAGCCAGACCTGGTGAAGGACGTAAGCCCAATGATTTTAGACCTTTTAATGACAGTGCAGGCTACCACTCTTTTCCTTCAGGGCATACTGTTCTCGCAGTTACAAATGCATATGCGCTAGCAAAGCATTTTGACAATCCCTGGATAAAAACAGGTATTTATACGATAGGAGCTATTCCTCCTATAAGTCGCCTTTGGGAAGGTGATCACTGGCTTAGCGATGTTATGTTAAGTGTGGTGCTGAGTATAGCAACTGTAGAATCTATAGACCATTACTTAGACAGAAGATATTCTAATCTGCACAGTGATGCTATCAATCCCATGAATAAAAAAATTTCCTGGAATGTGAGATTTGGAGCTCGAAGTATAGGTATTACCGGAACATTTTAAACGTATACTTTTATATTTTTTCTGCTAAATGCTCTCCTTGTTGTAACAGTTTATTCACCTTTTCCATAAAATCGTCGATTTCAAAAGGTTTTGATATAAAATCTGAAGCGCCCGCCTGTAAACAAAGCTCCCTTGCAGAATGCATTGCGGTCATCATTAAAATGGGAATATTTGCTGTTTTGTCGTTAGTTCTCACCCAGCCACAAACTTCAGTACCATCTGTTCCTGAAATTAACTTATCTAGAATTATAAGATCAATGCTTCCCTCTACAACATTCTGAATTGTCTCTGAAGGTACTTTTGATACCTTCACTAAAAAACCCTTCCATTCTAATATATCTTTGATCATTTGCCCAAGTATACGGTCGTCATCAACAATCAGTATTTTTTTCATTCTTACGATTTATTATTTCAAGATAGGGAGCGTAAATATAAAAGTAGAGCCCGCACCTATTTTACTTTGCACTTCTACAGTTCCTTTATGCCTTTCTACAATATCTTTTGCAAGATATAACCCAATACCAAAACCTGCGTATGTTTCTTCATTTTTACCACTTACCCTAAAGAAGCGGTCAAAAATCTTTGATTGATTTTCACGTTCTATACCTATGCCCTGATCTGTAACACTTACAGCAATATTATCAGCATCTGATCTATACAACTCAATTATTATATTTTTGTTATTAGGAGAGTATTTAATGGCATTTGTTATAAAATTTATAAGCACCTGACCAATGCGGTCTTTATCTGCAAACACATTACATTCACATTTGTAAGATGCTACAATATTAGCCTGACCGCTAGAGAGCTTAATATCTTTAATAGTATTTTCAACCAGTTCACTAATTTCAAAAATCTCTTTTTTCAATTCTAATTTACTTTCTTCCAGGCGTGAAAGATCAAGTAATTCTGAAATTAAACGGGTAAGACGTGTAACCTGACTATCAATGCGCTCTAGAGATGATTTTAAAGGTATTGAGTCTATGCTTCTATCTGTACTTGAATTTATCATACTTAAAAGCAATTGCACATAACCTTTTACTGAAGTCACAGGAGTTTTAAGTTCATGACTTACAAGTTTGAGAAAATCTTCTTTTCGTTTTTCTTCTTCTTTAAGCTTTTGAATTTGTGTATTAGTCCCAATCCAGGTT
>JBALXG010000447.1:0-2901 GCA_036961055.1 Leeuwenhoekiella sp.
GGTTTTATTAACTTTAATGCTTAATATTTTTAAGCATGATAAAACGATTACCTCTGCTGGCAGTAATACTTCTTCTTGCCGGCTGTAAAACACAAAAGCAGTCGGCGACAGCAAATACAAATCCTACAGAGATAAAAGCAAAAAGTGATGACTATATCAAACCTTATGATAAAGTCATAACAAGAGAGGCAAAAAGTGATCCCGGCCTTTTTACAACCCATCTTGTAAATGATAAATTGTATTTTGAAATACCAGACAGTCTTTTTAATAAAGATATGCTACTGGTAAGCCGAATTGCAAAGGTTCCTGCCGGTTATGGCGGCGGTTATGTAAATGCTGGCTCTAAGGTTAATGAACAGGTTATACGCTGGTCTAAGCGCAATAATAACATAGACGTTAAAGTCATTAGTTTTGAAAACCAAAGCGACGAAAACTCCCCCATTAATAAGTCGGTTGCAGCAAATAATTTTTCGCCTATCTTATTTAGTGCAAAAATCGCTGCTTACACACCAGATTCTACCAGTGTTGTTATAGATGTTACTAATTTATTTGAAAAAGAAGTTTCTGCAATTGACGGTCTTTCGCCAGAATTAAGAAAAGACTATAAAGTTAAAAAACTAGACGAAAGTCGTTCTTACATTGAATCTGCGCACGCTTATCCTAAAAATGTTGAGGTTAAACATGTAATGACCTACGAGTCTGAAGAACCGCCAGAACGCGATCAAGCAGGAACCATCTCCTTGTTAATGAATCAGTCTATGGTTTTACTACCTGATGATAAAATGCAACCGCGTATTGCAGATAACCGTGTGGGCTGGTTTACTACAAAAAAATACGACTATAATTCTGATGCATTAAAATCTGATGATTATGAGATTATTCGTCGATGGCGTTTGATTCCTAAAGATATAGAAGCTTATAAAAAAGGTGAATTGGTAGAACCCATAAAACCTATAGTTTATTATCTCGATCCCGCCACACCAGAAAAATGGCGTCCTTATTTTAAACAGGGAATAGAAGACTGGAACAAGGCTTTTGAAGTAGCAGGTTTTAAAAATGCGATAATAGCAAAAGATCCACCTACCGCAGAAGAAGATCCTGAATTTTCTCCGGAAGACGTGCGCTATTCTGTGATAAGATATGTGGCCAGCACAACACGTAATGCCATTGGGCCATCAGTTTCAGACCCAAGGACAGGTGAAATTATAGAAAGTGATGTCATCTGGTATCATAACCATTTACGCTCATACCGTAACCGTTTTATGATAGAAGCCGGAGCGCAAAACCCTAAGGCCAGAACATTAAACACTCCCGAAGATGAAATTGGTGAAATGATGCGTATGGTTATTGCTCACGAGGTGGGACATGCTTTAGGTCTACCACACAACATGAAAGCAAGTTCTGCTTATCCTACAGATTCATTACGCTCTGCTTCTTTCACTCAAAAATATGGTCTTACTCCTTCTATTATGGATTACGCGCGTGTTAATTATGTAGCGCAACCTGAGGATAAAGGTGTGCGATATATACGCATGATGGGCCAATATGACTTATATGCTATTAACTGGGGCTACAGATATTTACCAGATTCTGAAACTTCTAAAGCTGAAAAACCTACGCTTGATAGATGGATTTTAGCACATGCCGGAGATCCCATTTATGAATTTGGAAGCAGTCGTGGTATTGATCCTCAATCTCAAACAGAAAGTTTGGGTGACGATCAGATTAAAGCCAGTGAATATGGTCTTGCAAATCTAAAAAAGGTTGTCCCTAATCTAATTAAATGGACCTCTGCAGATGGTTATGGCTATGATGATCTCGATGAAGTTTATGGCGAGTTAACAAATATGTGGAGAGGTTATATTTATCACGTTATTACAAATGTGGGAGGTGTATATGAAACGCGCAAAACTTCAGACCAGAAAGGTGTTGTATATGAAAATGTACCAAAATCAATTCAGCAAAACGCTGTTGAATTTTTAAATACACAAGCTTTTACTACGCCAAAGTGGCTACTTAATGAGGCTATTCTTCAGCGAATAGAACCATCGGGAGCAATTGATCGTATTCAGAAACTTCAGACACGCTCCTTAAATTATCTGCTTGACGAGAATCGTATTAAAAGAATGATTTCAAATGAACAGGCAAACGGGCCGGATGTTTATTCTGCTTTAAACATGCTAAATGATGTGCGCAAGGGAGTTTTTAGTGAATTATATACATCTAAAAGAGTTGATGCGTATCGTCGCAATTTACAGCGTTCATATATTGACGCTGCCGCAGGTTATTTAGAAAACCTTCAGAAAGAAGATGATAATACTATAATTAAGTCTGATGTAATCGCTCTTATGCGTGGAGAATTACAAAAATTAAAAACCGACATTCAACTCCGAAAATCGGCCTCAAACGCCCCATTATCGGTCTATCACTGGGAGGATTTATTAGCCAGAATTGATTTAGCTTTTAAAGTCAAATAACAAAACAAAAAGTAGAAAGTATTGGAAATCAAACATGCAGGTTTTTAACAAATAATAAAAAAATCAGCGTTAATTTCGGTTAAAATGGGTTAAAGGCTGTTAAACTAAGAATAGCATTTATTTTGCGTTGTATCTTAGATGTAACAAAAAAGGAAAAAACTCCTTTTCAAACGTTTCACAAAAAACTAAAAGATATGAGTTATTCAGAAAAAATCGCAGACAAGCTTAATGAACTATTAGAAAAAAATTATGACGCTGAAGCAGGATATAAAAATGCAGCAGAAAAAGTTCATAGTACTTCCTTAAAAGGATATTTTACTTCACGAGCTCAGGACAGGTACAATTTTGGTCATGAGTTAAAAGAAGAAATTAGGAGCTTTGGTAAAGACCCTAAAAAAGGTACAAGCGTAGCAGGTGACATTCA
>JBALXG010000448.1:0-2901 GCA_036961055.1 Leeuwenhoekiella sp.
TTCCCGCTCTTTAATTATTGAAAAATAAAAACATTAAGGTAGGGTAAATGCCTTTACGATTGTCCTAGTATTGAAGACAAAATAATGAACAACGAAAATAATATACTGCGCTGGCTTAACGGCGAAATGACTCCTGACGAACTTGAAGCTTTTAAAAGCACTCAGGATTACAAGAATTATGTGCGTATCGCTGAATATTCTGCAGATATGAAAGCGCCTGTTCTAAATAAAGAAGAAGCGCTGGCAGATTTTAAAAAGCGCATTGAGACTAAAGAAAAGTCAAAAGTTATTAAGCCTAATTTTAATCTTATTTATCGCATAGCAGCAATTGTTGTAGTCCTTCTCGCAACTTCTTACTTTATATTTTTCAATCAATCTGTCACTGTAAAAGCCCAGATTGCAGAAACCACAACCACATTACTTCCAGATGATTCTCAGGTTGTTTTAAATGCAGATAGTAAAGTTGCTTACAATAAGAAAAAATGGAATAAAAAACGTGAATTAACTCTTGATGGCGAGGCATATTTTAAAGTTACAAAAGGAAGTGATTTTGAAGTGCAAACCTCAGCAGGAAACATAAATGTACTGGGAACGCAATTCAACGTTAAAAACCGAAAGGATTATTTTGAAGTGCAATGTTTTGAAGGTCGCGTCGCCGTTACTTATAAAAGCAAAGAAATCATTTTAACTAGAGGAATGCGTTATCGGGTAATAGATGGCAAAGCAACCAAAACCGAAAACCTTACCGCCTCAGAACCGTCATGGCTTCTTAAAGAAAGTAGCTTTGAAGCAATCCCGTTAGAGCAGGTTATTGCAGAACTTGAGCGTCAATATGATATTAAAATAGATGCTTCAGATGTAGATAAAACTCAGTTATTTACCGGAAGTTTTACACATGACGATAAAAATATCGCTCTGCAGGCGGTGACAATTCCGCTAGGGATTAGTTATAAAATTGATGGTGAAAAAGTAAAATTATATAACTATGAAGGTCAGTAATTTATTCGTACTGATCTTCATCTTTTCTCTTTCGCCCATTTTCGGGCAGCAAAATTCGGTTATAAATTTATCTCAATATCTGGAAAAACTGGAGAGTAATTTTGAAGTAAAATTCTCTTACGCCGTTGAAGATATAGATGCTGTCAAAATCGAAAGTATTCCCGAAATTAAAAATATTGACGAGGCGCTATTATTTTTAAACAAAACTACGCCCCTACTTTTTAAAAAACTCAGCAATAGATATATCACTGTTTCAAAACAGAACAAGAAAATAAATATCTGCGCAATTATAAAAGATGCGGCAACCGGACAACCTCTTGCCGGTGCAAATATCACAACATCAGGAAAAGGTACAACCTCCTCAAATGAGGGTGTTTTCAGCTTAAAAGACGTAAAAATCGGGAGTAAAGTGGTTATTTCATTTTTAGGTTATGGCGAAAAAGAACTGAATGCAATTGACCTTTTTTCTCCTGATGAAAAATGTTTAGAAATTCTTTTACAACAAGAAAATTATGCTCTTTCTGAAGTAATCGTGACTAAATTCCTGACTACGGGTCTGCAAAAATCTGTAGACGGAAAAACGGTCTTAAACACCGAAAAATTCGGCATTTTACCCGGATTAATAGAACCTGATATTCTGCAAACTATTCAGGTGCTTCCGGGTGTGGAAAGCATCAATGAAAGTATTGCAAATATAAACGTACGCGGCGGAACTCATGATGAGAACCAAATGCTTTGGGACGATATCACGATGTACCATTCTGGTCATTTCTTCGGACTTATTTCGGCTTACAACCCTAATCTCACGCAGCGTGTAGAAGTAAGCAAAAATGGAACTAGCAGTCAATATGGCGGTGGCGTGAGCAGTACGATAAGCATGCACACAAAAGATGAAATACCTGATTATGTAAAAGGCGGCGCCGGAATTAATTTAATTAGCGGTGATGCTTTTGTTGAAATTCCGTTAAGTGATAAATTGGCTGTGCATCTATCGGGCAGAAGATCTGTTACAGATGGCTGGAACACGCCTACTTATGATGAGTATTTTAAACGCAGTTTTGAAAATTCTGAAATACGTAATTCTACTCAAAATACAGATCAGGCAAACAGCGAATCACAATTCTATTTTTACGACTACACTGCAAAATTGCTTTACGACGCGAGTAAAAAACATAAGTTTAGAGCAAATTTTATAGGTATAGACAACAAACTTGATTATAGCGAGCAGATTAGTTCAAATGGTGAAATGGCAAGTAAGTCTAGCCAACTCACACAGAAGAATATCGCTTTTGGCGCAAGCTGGCAAGCCGATTGGAATTCTAGTTTTCACACGAAATTGAATGCGTATTATACTAAATATAATATTGATGCGAATGACCTGCGAATTGAAACAGACCAGTTGCTCACACAACAAAACGAAGTCCTGGAAACCGGCATAAAACTGAACACTTTTTATGAGATTATGCCAAATTTCAAATGGTTAAACGGTTATCAGTTCACAGAAACCGGAATACGCAACGCAACCCGCGTTAGCAATCCGTTATTTAATGAGCGCATAAAAGATGTGCTACGCAGTCACAGCGGTTACAGCGAGTTGGAATATAATCAGGGAACAACATTCATACGCGGTGGCGCTCGTGTAACCTATTTTGAAGAATTTAATAAAATCAGGGTTGAACCCCGATTAAATATTCGTCAAAAAATATCGGGTCATATTGCCCTAAAACTGCTTGGAGAGTACAAATATCAGACAGCAACACAAATTATTGACTTTGAAGATGATTTTCTAGGTGTAGAAAACAGGCGATGGATTCTGGCAAATGATGAAGATATTCCGCTTATACAAAGCAAGCAAATCTCCTTCGGTATAGATTTTAAACAAAATAACTGGTATCTGGATGC
>JBALXG010000449.1:0-2895 GCA_036961055.1 Leeuwenhoekiella sp.
GGATCTTCAGGAACTGCGAAGCATTCAGGATTATTATGTGAAATATGCCTTGTCTTCGGCCAGCGGAGTTTCAGAAGTTGCTTCTATTGGCGGTTATGTAAAAGAATATCAGATTGATGTAAATCCGGAGTTGATGCGACAATATAACATCGATCTGGGTCAGGTTGTAACCGCAGTAAAAGAAAGCAATCGGGATATTGGCGCACAAACTCTTGAAATAAATCAGGCAGAATATCTTGTGCGTGGTTTAGGTTACGTTAAGAATATTGCAGATATAGAAAATGCGGTTGTTACTTCAAAAGATTTTGCTTCAATACGTATCGCAGATATTGCAAAGGTATCTCTGGGACCAGCCACAAGACGTGGAATACTTGACAAAGAAGGAGCAGAAGTTGTTGGTGGAGTTGTGGTAGCCAGATATGGCGCAAACCCAATGGAGGTTATCAATAATGTTAAGGAAAAGATTGCAAATATAAGTAGCGGTTTACCATCAAAAACTTTGAAAGATGGTCGCACGTCGCATATTACGGTAGTTCCATTTTACGACAGAAGCGAACTCATACAAGAAACATTAAGCACACTCGACGAGGCATTAACGCTGGAAATTCTGGTAACGGTTCTCGTAATTATCATAATGGTTTTCAACTTGCGAGCTTCAATTTTAATTTCCGGATTATTGCCTGTGGCGGTTCTTATGGTTTTCATTGCCATGAAATTTTTTAATGTAGATGCAAATATTGTCGCTCTTTCTGGTATTGCGATTGCAATAGGGACGATGGTCGATGTGGGCGTCATACTTTGTGAGAATATAATCAGGCATCTCGATGAAGATAATGAGGGTTTGCCCATTAATACCGTTGTTTATAATGCCACAGCTGAAGTTTCAGGAGCGATCGTAACCGCTGTTTTAACTACAATTATCAGTTTTATTCCGGTGTTTACGATGGTGGGAGCAGAGGGAAAACTTTTCCGTCCTCTGGCATTTACAAAAACTATGGCGCTAACAGCTTCCATAATTGTGGCCTTGTTTTTAATTCCGCCTTTTGCAGCTTTTATTTTTAGAAAAAGAAACTTCAAGAAAAAAGCAACTTATATAATAAACGCGGTTCTGATTATTGCCGGTATTATTACCGTTTTTTATGGCTATTGGCTAGGTTTAGTTCTTATCGCATTTGGTATTACAGCGTTGTTGGGCGTTCAGGATAAGCTTTCGCGAAAGCGTGTAAATCTTATAAATATCATTATTTCAGCTGCTGCAATCGTATTGTTGCTGGCGGAATACTGGCGGCCATTGGGAGTTGAAAAATCCATTTTTTGGAATGTAATTATTGTAGGCGTTATCTGTTTCGGTTTGCTGGGCGTTTTCTCCTTATTCAGACATTTTTATACGCGTATTCTAAGATGGGCATTGCGCAATAAGATTTTGTTTCTTTCGCTACCTACAGCAATTGTTATCTGCGGAATTCTCATCATGAATAACACCGGCAAAGAGTTTATGCCTTCGCTTAATGAAGGTTCGTTTCTCTTAATGCCAACTTCTATGCCGCATGCCGGCGTGACTGAAAACAAACGTATTTTACAGCAACTTGATATGGCGGTTGCCAGCATTCCGGAAATTAAAACCGTTGTGGGAAAATCTGGCCGTACCGAGTCTGCACTCGATCCCGCGCCGTTGTCAATGTATGAGAATATTATTCAGTATAAATCGGAATATATGCTCAATAATCGGGGAAAAAGGCAAAGATTTCGGGTGAATGATGATGGATATTTCGTAACCCGAGATAGCTTAATTCTTGCAATTGACGGAAGCGAAAGGGATATCAAATCCGTCCGGAAGGATACGAGTGCGGAATCAAAAATAAAAGTGATCTCTTCGGCAAATGCAGATCAATTAATTCCTGATGAAGATGGCGAATTCTACCGAAACTGGCGCCACCAGATTCAGTCGCCTGATGATATTTGGAATGAGATCGTACGAGTTACAAAACTTCCGGGAATAACTTCTGCACCCAAATTACAGCCTATAGAAACCCGGCTAGTTATGCTTCAAACCGGAATGCGTGCGCCCATGGGAATTAAAATTCAGGGTCAAAATTTGAAGCAAATAGAGGATTTTGGTATTAAACTGGAGGATATTTTAAAGCAGTCTAAAGGTGTAAAATCGCAAGCCGTTTTTGCCGATAGAATTGTAGGTAAACCCTATTTGCTTATTGATATTAAAAGAGACAGGCTGGCTCGTTATGGCATCACTATAGAAGATGTGCAGCAGGTTCTTGAAGTTGCGGTAGGTGGCAAGATGATTACCCAAACGGTAGAAGGCCGTGAACGTTATGGCGTGCGTGTGCGATATCCACGTGAATTGCGCGAAAATCCGGCAGATATAGAAGGTATTTATGTTCCGGTTGAAAATGGCGCGCCGGTGCCTTTGTCTGAGTTGGTTGATATTCGGTATGAGCAGGGACCGCAGGTTATTAAAAGTGAAGATACTTTTCTTGTAGGTTATGTACTTTTTGATAAACAGGATGGTTTTGCCGAAGTAAATGTGGTTGAAGATGCGCAGGCTTTGATTCAGCAAAAGATAGATGCGGGAGATCTGGTGGTGCCTAAAGGAATTACTTATCGTTTTACGGGAACTTACGAGAATCAGTTGCGCGCAGAGAAGACACTTTCTGTCGTGGTTCCGCTATCGCTCATTATAATTTTCCTGATTCTTTATTTTCAGTTTAGATCAGTTTCAACTTCGCTTATGGTTTTTTCAGGCATTGCCGTAGCCTTTGCCGGAGGTTTCATCATGATCTGGTTGTATGGCGAGAACTGGTTCTTGAATTTTAATTTCTTTGGTGAAAACCTGCGCGATATGTTCCAGATGCACACGATTAATTTAAGTGTCGCGGT
>JBALXG010000044.1:0-11199 GCA_036961055.1 Leeuwenhoekiella sp.
CTCTGCTCCTGAAGTTCCTATATTTACATTTGCAATGCCACAATCGCTACCTGCAACGCTTAAAAAATGTTCGGCTTCTCGTAAATTATTAGTCATAATCGCAGAAGATAATCCCTGATTTACACCATTTTGAACATCAAGCGCATTACTTACTTCGCCTTCATATTTTAGAAGATAAAGAATAGGTGCAAACGTTTCATGCTGAACGATCTCAAAATGATTCTCCGCTTCAGCGATTGCAGGTTTAACATAGCAGCCACTTTCATAACCTTCACCTTCCAGAATTCCACCTTCTACAAGCAGATTTCCGCCTTCTTCAACCACTTTTTTAAGTGCTGCCTGATACATTTTTACCGCGTCTTTGTCAATTACCGGACCTACATGATTGTTTTCATCAAGCGGATTTCCTATGCGCAACTGGTTATAAGCAGAAAGTAATGCTTCTTTAACTTTATCATACATAGACTCATGAATAATCAATCTACGCGTAGAGGTACAACGTTGCCCTGCAGTCCCAACTGCGCCAAAAACCGCCCCTATAATCGTCATTTTTACATCTGCATCTGGAGTTACAATAATGGCATTATTTCCCCCTAACTCTAGCAGTGATTTACCTAAGCGTTCTCCCACAGTGCTGGCAACAATTTTACCCATTCTGGTAGAACCTGTCGCTGAAATAAGCGGAATACGTTTATCTTTAGTCATTAATTCGCCTACTTTATAATCGCCGTTTACCAGAGACGAAATGCCCTCTGGAAGATTATTTGCCTTTAGCACACGAGCAGCAATTTTTTGACATGCGATACCACACAATGGCACTTTCTCTGAAGGTTTCCAGATACAAACATCACCACAAACCCAAGCTAAAGCCGTATTCCACGCCCAGACCGCAACTGGAAAATTAAATGCTGAAATAATTCCCACAATTCCTAAAGGATGATACTGCTCGTACATTCTGTGACCAGGACGTTCAGAATGCATGGTGAGACCATGAAGTTGGCGTGAAAGACCAACAGCAAAATCGCATATGTCTATCATTTCCTGAACTTCGCCTAAACCTTCTTGTAGCGATTTACCCATTTCATAACTTACAAGCTCGCCCAGCGGTTGCTTCAACCTGCGTAATTCATCACCAAATTGACGAACAATTTCACCTCTTTGTGGCGCTGGTTTCAAACGCCACTCTTTAAAAGCAGCCGCTGCTGTTTGTACGACAGTTTCAAATTCTACTTCTGTAGTCGTGGTTACTTTTGCAATTACTTTACCATCTACAGGAGAAACCGATGCAAACTCATCGCCTGCATCAAAGCTTTTATTTCCTGTTGATGTGCCTGCGTTGACCTGCTGAATGTCTAAATCTGCTAATACTTTATCTATACTTACCATGATTTTTTATTATAATTATCGGGTGATTTATGCTAAAAATCGGCCAGAGAACGAAGATAATGAAAGGCTTTGGGGTTAGGAAGAAAGGCAAGCGAAATTAGATGACGCTAGCCAGTAAATGTGAAATTTTAAGAGAAAAATAATTAGTTAAAAATCTATTCTTTAGATTACTCCTTTACAAATCGGGGATCTGCTTCCATCACATGACCACATTTTTCACAGGTGCGCAACTCCTCGCTGCCATAAAACACTTTAAAATGCTTAAGAAAATCCTGCTCTATATCATTAAGCGGAAAGTAGACTTCATATAATTTATTATTGCAGTTATCGCAGAACCAAAGCAAGCCATCGTTACCAAATAAATCTGCCCGCTTACGTTCTACCACAAGTCCTATCGAGTTTTCTTTACGCACAGGTGAGTGTGGCACTTTTGCCGGATGCAAATACATATCACCAGGACCCAGCTTCATCGTTTTTTTTACACCTTCATCCTGCACATGAACTTCTATTTCACCTTCAAGCTGATAAAAAAGCTCTTCGGTCTCATTGTAATGGTAGTCTTTACGAGCATTAGGTCCCGCAACTACCATCACTATATAATCGTCTGCATCTTTATAAAGATTTTTATTACCTACCGGCGGTTTAAGAAGATCTCTGTTCTCGTCAACCCATTTATTTAGGTTAAAAGGTTTTGCTATTGCCATTACATTAGATTTTACGTTAAAAATACGATATAAATCGTGGCTTTAAAATACCTGAGAGCTTTAAAAATCGGGTTAAACAGGGCTAAAATCTGACTTTAAGGCATAAAAAAAGCGGGCTTAGCCCGCTATATATATCAATAATTTGATTTTTATTGCTTAATAAATATTTGAGTAAAATAAGAAACTCCTGTTTCTGTTTGTACTACAGCTATTCCAGAATGTGTAAAATCTCCTTCTAAGGCTGCTTTATGACTTGGGCTTTTTAACCATGCCTGCACAACCTGATCTGCAGTATTATAACCAAATGCTACATTTTCACTAACCTCTGCCGCACCTTTTGATTTTAAATAATCTGATCTCTGGAAAAAACCATCATGGCTAATAGCATGTTTTGTAGCCATATATTTTGAATGATCTAACGCCTGTACTTTTGATTCAGTATCGGCTTTTAAATCTGCCATACCTATTGACTCTCTGTATAGATTAATCTCAGCTAAAATTTCTGCTCCAAACTGATCTTCAAGAACTAAATCTGCTGATACTTCAGTCATATCCTGCTCATTTACAAGA
The DNA here is from genome assembly GCA_036961055.1 of Leeuwenhoekiella sp. Lineage (GTDB taxonomy): Bacteria > Bacteroidota > Bacteroidia > Flavobacteriales > Flavobacteriaceae > Leeuwenhoekiella. The sequence goes on from JBALXG010000044.1 coordinate 2,661, forward strand.
AGATCTTCATCTTTACTGCAGGAAACTAAAAGGCATAAAAATGCCATAGCGAGAATGCTTGTTTTTATCAATTTCATAAATTTGGGGCTTATGATTAAACTACACTGCAATAGTACAAGAAATATTAACACCTCACAAGCACTTCAGCTTATTTATTGTGTACTTTATCGATAATAAACATTTATTAACAATATTTTAACGCTTTTAATCTTTTTAACTGTGTATTTAATCGATGTTTTAAAATTACGAGAGCATATATAATTCATTGGTTATCAAAAATGGATCTTTTACTAGTTTGACCTTTAGTTTTTTTTATCTTAGGCCCCTCTATAAACCACCTTCAATGAAAAAGATTTTACAATTCTTTCTGTTTCTATTTCTTCTCACTTCTTGTCAAAATGAGACAGCAATTACACCCAATGAAGTAAATAATGAAACGCCTGCAGATTCAACAGGTAATTTTGGCATTATAATACATGGGGGAGCTGGCACAATACTAAAAGCAAATATGACAGACTCTATGGAGGTTGCCTATAAAAAGGTACTTGCAGAAGCTATTAAAACCGGTCATGAGATTCTAAAAAATGGCGGAACAAGTATTGAAGCCGTACAGCGCACAATTAACGTAATGGAAAACTCTCCCCTGTTTAACTCAGGGAAAGGAGCGGTGTTTACTAATGCTGGCATAAATGAACTTGACGCTTCTATTATGGACGGTAAAACGCTAAACGCTGGGGCGATTGCGGGTGTTACCAATGTAAAAAATCCAATTAATCTTGCTTATGAGGTAATGACAAATTCTGAACACGTGCTATTAAGTGGTAAAGGAGCTGAAGAATTTGCCAAAGAGCAAGGTCTTGAAATCGTTGATCCTTCTTATTTTTTCACTCAAAAAAGATATAATGCCCTAATGGAAATTAAATCGCGCGAAGATATTGACCTTGAAACCGATGATAAAACAGCATTTTATGATCCATATATAAAAGATGAAAAATTTGGAACAGTAGGATGCGTGGCTCTAGATAAAAATGGAAATATTGCTGCAGGGACATCTACTGGCGGTATGACTAACAAAAAATGGAATCGTATAGGTGACTCACCTATTATAGGGGCGGGGACTTATGCAAACAATGCCACCTGTGGTGTGTCATCTACAGGATGGGGAGAATATTTTATTAGAGGTGTAGTGGCTTATGATATTTCTGCAATGATGGAATATGGCGGAAAAACTCTTAAAGAAGCAGCAAAAGCTGTTATTCAGGACAAACTCACTAAAATGGGCGGTACTGGTGGAATTGTTGCTATGGATAAAAATGGAAATATTGCTATGGAATTTAATACCGCCGGCATGTATCGCGCCCATATGGATGCAGCAGGAAATCTATCTATAGGCATATATGCTGCTGAGGAATAATATTGTCTTCCAGCTTCAGATTAGATCAAGGCTTTCATTTTAACGCAAAATTAAGTCTATAGGACTTTACACCTTTTCAACTAGTTGTAATTTCGTCACTTAATTTTTCGCTTCATGCTTTATAAGTCTATTGGTGTCCTTCTTTTTTTTCTTTTTGGTCTAAATGCTGCGAATCTATCAGCCCAAATGCTAACTAGAGAACAGGTTGATGATACCATTAAAAAAATGCCTGCCTTTTCTATTCATGAAGATAACTTTTTTGTTACCGGCATTCCATTAGACAGGCACATAGACGGTAATTCTGCTGATGCAAAATATCAGATAAGCTTCAAAATATTATTGACTCGCAATACTTTACCACTTGATAGTTATCTCTTCCTGACTTATACACAAAAAGCGTTCTGGAACATTTATAAATTTTCAAGTCCGTTTGAAGAGATAAACTTTAATCCTACTCTGGGACTGGCAAAACCTACTTATACCAAAAACGGTTTAGCAAACGGTTTAGCTGTACTACAACTTGAACATGAATCTAATGGAAGAGACAGTATATTTTCAAGAAGCTGGAATAATCTCTCTCTTTCTTACCATCGCGTTTTAAACGATAGAACAACTATAAAGGTGAAGGCGTGGCTACCTTTTCTATATAAAAGTGATAATCCTGACTTGCTTGACTATATAGGCCTGGGTGAAGCCTCTATAAATTATGAAATAAAACCTCAGAAATTGTTGCTTAACATGACAGTACGTAAAGGTCTTGACGGCTGGAAAGGTGCCGTGAAAACTCAACTTTTATACAGACCGTTTAAAATGCCCAATCAATACATCATGTTAGAATGGTTTAATGGGTATACAGAAAGTTTAATAGACTACCAGGAATTTCAAAGTATGGTAAGGGTTGGTTTTGTTATAAAAGCCGACCAGCTAGACATCTTCAAAACCAAAAACAGAAAATTTAACTAAAATTTAAGGTTTGTTCAGTTCGGTGAAAACCGAACTAATCGTAGTTTTGCGCTTCAAATTGAATTTATGGAGTCAGAGGAACTTACGAAACAGAAACAACGTCTTATTGAACGTCTGGGCGTTCACATAGAGCGCAAAGACCAATTTGCACCTCTCGCCGCACGTATCATGTCAACATTAGTGCTAACAGGAAAGAAAGGCTGTTGCTTTGACACCCTCGTTGCAGATCTTAGTGCAAGTAAAAGTACTGTTTCAACCCATTTAAACAATTTACAGCAAGGTCATCGCATCTCGTATTATACAAAGTGTGGTGATCGCAAAAAATATTTCATCATGCATCCTGATAGTATGGTCATCAAAATGGATGAAATGGTTGACACCTGGGAAAAAGAGAAAGAACTTCACCTGGAGATCATGGAATACAAAAAACAACTCAACAAAAATTTACCCGAAGATGATGACTCAAAATTTGAGTTAGAATTTCATACAGATTACCTGCTCTTTCTAGAGCAGGCAAGTGCCTCCATACAACGCTTACGTGAAAAACTTACTACAAAAATCAAAGAAGACTAATTATTCAGCTATGAAAAAAAGAACAATACCCTATTTGATACCAGTTCTATTAGGAGCTCTGCTAACTATAACCTCTTGCGGAGATAGCGCAGAAAATGCACCCGCAGCAGGACAAGGCCAGCCTCAGGCACCATCACTTCCAGTTGTAACCTTACCTACTCAGACTGTAACAACAAACACTACATATCCTGCAAGCATTGAAGGTGTTGTAAACAGTGCCGTTTATGCAAAAATTTCAGGATACATTACTGAGGTTTTAGTAGACGAAGGTGAAAAAGTAAGAAAAGGACAAACTCTTTTTAGACTTGAGACGCAATCACTTAATCAAGATGCCGCTGCAGCTGAAGCTAATGTAAACGCTGCACAAGTAGAGGTTGACAAGTTAAAGCCTCTGGTAGAAAAAAACATTATAAGCAATGTACAGCTGGAAACTGCAAAAGCACAACTACAGCAGACTAAAAGCAGCTATAATAGTATCACAGCAAATATTGATTATGGAAATATCAAGAGTCCTGTAGATGGTTATGTAGGTAGCATACGCTTACGTACAGGATCGTTAGTGAGCCCTTCAAGCCAAGAACCGCTTACTACTGTTTCAGAAATAAGCCAGGTATATGCCTATTTTTCTATGAATGAAAAAGAATATCTTGACTTTATGCAAAATTCTGAAGGTGAAACCGTTGAAGAAAAAATCAACAAATTTCCTGAAGTAAGTTTGTTACTCGCAAATGGAAGTAAATATGACCAAAAAGGTAAAATAGAAACCATAAACTCACAAGTTAATGCTAACACCGGCTCTATTTCTTTCCGCGCTATATTTGATAATCCATCACGGCTTTTAACAAACGGAAACAGTGCTAAACTATTAATTCCGAAAACTTTTACAGATGTTGTTGTAGTTCCTAAAGAATCTACCTACGAGCAACAGGGTAGCATTTACGTTTATAAGTTAGACGAAAACAATAAGGCCACGGCAGCAAAAATCACTACACAGGGTGAGTTTGAAAACTTATACATCATCAAATCAGGTGTAGAAAAAGGAGATCGCATTGTTGCTAAAGGAGTCAGTACTTTAAGAGGTGCCACCCAGATTCAACCTCAGGAAACCCCTTTTGATAGTATTGCCAAACCTTTGGAGAAAACATTTAGATAATCCCAAAAGAAATATAACGTATTATGTTACAAAAATTTATAGAGCGGCCGGTTCTCTCTACGGTTATTTCAATTATAATCGTAATTCTTGGGGTTCTTGGTCTTACGGCTCTGCCCATTACACAATATCCCGATATTGCACCACCTACTATTCAGGTAAGTGCAACATATCCTGGTGCGAATGCAGAAACCATCTTAGAAAGTGTAATTATCCCACTTGAAGAGCAAATAAACGGTGTAGAAGGTATGACTTATCTAACCTCTACAGCGACTAACAACGGTACTGCGGCGATAACAGTTTATTTTGATCAGGAAGTTGATCCTGATATTGCAGCTGTTAACGTACAAAACCGTGTAGCCAGAGCTAATTCATTGCTTCCGCAAGCGGTAATTCAAACTGGTGTTACTACACAGAAGCAACAGACCAGTGCGCTTATGTTTATGTCTTTTTATAGCACAAACAAGGATTACGATGATATTTTTCTTCAGAATTATTTAAAAATCAACGTAATACCAGAAATTCAGCGAATTAATGGTGTAGGTAATGTACAGGTTTTTGGATCTAAAGATTACGCAATGCGCATATGGCTAAATCCACAAAAACTAGCCGCTTATGATTTGATGCCTTCTGATATTACTGCTGCCTTAAATGAGCAAAGTTTAGAGGCTGCTGCTGGTTCATTAGGAGAAAATGATGGTGAATCATTTTCATATGTAATTAAATATGGAGGTCGTTTTAAAACTGAAGATCAATACAGTGAAATTGTAATTAAAGCCTTAGGAGATGGGCAGTTTTTAAGATTAAAAGATGTAGCAGACATAGAATTGGGTGCTCAGTCATATAGCGGCTCTTCTAACACTAATGGCTATCCAGGTGTAAACATGGGGATCTTTCAAACAAAGGGGTCTAATGCTCAGGAAATAATAGAATCTATTAAGGCCGAATTAGAAGACGTTAAACAAGACCTACCCGAAGGGATTGAGATTTTTATACCTTATGATACAAATAACTTCTTAAATGCTTCAATAGATAAGGTTGTACACACATTAATTGAGGCTTTTATACTTGTATTCATTGTAGTTTTTATCTTTTTACAAGATTTTAGATCTACACTAATTCCTGCAATAGCTGTTCCTGTATCAATTATAGGAACCTTTTTCTTCCTTAACTTATTTGGCTATTCTGTTAACCTTCTTACTCTTTTTGCATTAGTCCTCGCCATTGGTATTGTGGTAGATGATGCTATAGTTGTTGTTGAGGCTGTACACTCTAAGCTGGATAATGGTGAGAAAAATGTCAAAAAAGCCACTAACGATGCTATGAATGAGATTTCAGGAGCAATTATTTCGATTACTCTTGTAATGGCAGCCGTATTTATTCCTGTAACTTTTGTAGAAGGTCCTACGGGAGTATTTTATGAACAATTCGGTGTTACATTGATTGTTGCCATAGTAATTTCTGCTGTTAACGCTTTGACCTTAAGTCCCGCACTTTGTGCACTTTTCTTAAAAGGTCATGATGAGCATGAGGAAGATAAAAAGAAAAATTTTGCACAACGTTTCTTCAGTGCTTTTAACAGAGGCTTTAATGCTACTATCACAAAATATGGCCGTTCTGTTCATTTTTTATACCGTAATAAATGGGTAACCATTCTTATTTTTGTTTTGGCAATTGCAGGTATCTTTTGGTCATCATCAACGGTAAAAACAGGTTTTGTACCAGATGAAGACCGTGGTATTATCTTTGTAAACATCGAGCTGCCGGCTGGAGCATCTATAGATAGAACTCATGAAGTAAATGAGAAGCTTTACAGCATGATAAAAGATATGGATGGCTTACAAGGGATGGCTTTCATAGAAGGAAGAAGTTTAATTAACGGTGAAGGGAGTAACTACGGGCTAGGATTTATTCGCCTTAACGATTGGGACGAGCGCGATAGCGATGCTCTGTCTTTACAAAGTATCACAGGAAAACTCTTTGGTGTGGCTGCTCAAATACCAGAAGCTAATATCATATTCTTTGCCCCGCCTAGTATACCCGGATTTGGTAATTCTGCAGGGGTTGAAGTAAACCTGTTAGATCGTTCTGGCGGAAGTTTTGCAGACCTTGATGCTACCAATCAGGAGTTTATCGGGAAACTTTCTCAGCGTCCTGAAATTCAATATGCACAATCTTCTTTCAACACAAAATATCCTCAATATGAAATGAAGATTAATGTACCGGTAGCTAAAGAAAAAGGTGTCCCAATTAGCAGTATTTTCTCAACCCTACAGGGTTATATAGGGGGGATATTTGCAGCAGATTTCTCTCGCTTTGGTAAACAATATAGGGTTTATATTCAGTCACTTCCAGAAGACCGGGCAGATTTGTCAGATCTTGACAAGTTATACGTACGTACTTCTAGTGGTGAGATGACACCTATAACGCAATTTATAAGTTTAGAACGCGTATATGGACCACAATCTGTAACACGATTTAACCTGTTTAATTCAACAAAGATAACAGCTGCCTTAAACCCAGGTTTTAGTTCGGGAGATGGTATTGCTGCTGTTGAAGAAGTTGCAAAATCTTTGCCTTCTAATTATACAACTGCATATTCAGGTCTTACTCGTGAAGAGGTAAATGCAGGAAGTCAAACGACGACCATCTTTATTTTGTCTCTTGTATTTGTGTACTTTTTACTTGCCGCACAATATGAAAGCTATTTATTGCCTTTTTCAGTTATTTTCTCATTGCCTTTTGGAGTATTTGGCGCGTATTTTACTACGCAGCTTATGGGGCTTCAAAACAACATTTACTTTCAGATTGCATTGATAATGCTTTTAGGACTATTAGCAAAAAATGCTATTCTGATTGTTGAGTTTGCAATACAGAGAAGAAAAGATGGAGAAAGTATAGTAGACGCAGCTGTTCACGGTGCCGAAGCACGACTAAGACCTATTTTAATGACTTCATTTGCATTTATTATGGGTCTGCTTCCCTTAGTTTTTGCTAATGGTGTGGGAGCTGAAGGTAACCGTTCTATAGGTACTGGTGCTGTAGGTGGCTTGTTAATAGGAACTATAATAGGAGTATTTATCATTCCTGTAATGTTCATCCTGTTTCAATGGCTTCAGGAAAAAATAAGTAAGAAGCCAGCACCAGAAGCAATCGAAACATCAGAAAATTGAATATGAAATCATTACCGATGAAAAATCTATCAAAATATATTGTTCTAATTGCTACTTCATTCAGCCTGCATTCTTGCTTTGTGGCTAAGGATTATGAACGCCCGGAAGAAGTAGTCAAGGAAGCTAATTATCGTACTGATAACATAGCTCAGGATAGCTTAACAATAGCAGACGTTTCCTGGAGGGATATGTTTACAGACAAGACTTTACAATCTTATATAGAGGAAGGTCTTGTAAATAATATTGATATTAGGGTGGCTTTGCAGAATATTTTAGCCTCAGAAGCCTATTTTAAGCAAGGCAAAGCTGGTTATTTTCCCTCTATAAGTGGGGGTGCAACCTATACCCATCAAGAACTTTCTTCTAATAGTCAGTTTGGAAGTTTGTTTTCCTCTTTAGACCAATATCAAATAAGTGCAGACCTATCTTGGGAAGCAGATATATGGGGAAAAATCCGAAGTCAGAAAAGAGCATTTCAGGCTAGTTATTTACAGTCTATAGCTGCACATCAGGCGGTAAAAACTGAGTTAATTGCTCGTATTGCATCCTCTTATTATGAACTGCTTTCTTTAGACGAGCAAATACGCATTACTAAAGAAACTGTAGCCACGAGAGAAAATAGTCTGGAAACAACAAAAGCATTAAAAGATGCAGGAAATGTAACGGAAGTAGGCGTAAAACAAACAGAAGCACAGTTATACAACGCACAGGCAATTGTAATAGATCTAACGAATCAATCCCGCTTACTGGAAAATACATTTTCTATTTTGTTGGGAAAAGGACCTACATCTATTGAGCGTACAACTCTTGAAGATCAAAAAATCACAACCGATCTTAAAACCGGTGTTCCTGCTCAACTTTTGCGCAATCGCCCAGATGTAATATCTGCCGAATATAATCTGGTAAATGCATTTGAGCTTACTAATGTGGCACGAAGTAATTTTTATCCTTCTATTACATTGACAGCCACTGGCGGATTGCAAAGTTTAGATTTAGATAAACTTTTTGATCCTGATTCATTTTTTGCAACAATTGTAGGGGGTCTTACACAACCCATTTTTAATAAGAGACTTAATAAAACTCAGCTTGAGGTTGCAAAAGCACAGCAAGAACAAGCCAGACTTAATTTTCGATATGCAATAATCAACGCGAGTAAAGAAGTTTCTGATGCTTTATATACGTATGACGCAGCTTCAGAAAAAATTATCATAAAGGAAAAAGAGTTTGAAGCTTATGATCTGGCAACAGACTATTCAGAACAGTTAC
>JBALXG010000450.1:0-2895 GCA_036961055.1 Leeuwenhoekiella sp.
CGGCCATCTGGACACTGGGAATAGAAAAAGGGTGGCCTTCTAATGGTGAGATTGATATCATGGAGTTTTATCTGGTGAACCATAAACCAGCAATTTTGGCCAATGCTGCCTGGAAGGGCGATACCACACATGTCAATTGGGATAGTGAAAAAATTCCGTTTTCAAAGTTTGTTGAAAAAGATCCGGATTGGCCGAACAAATTCCACATCTGGAAAATGGATTGGACTGAAGATTATATCAAAATATATCTTGATGGTGATTTACTTAATGAAATTGATTTGAATGAAGCAAAAAATCCAGATGGTTTTAATCCCTTTCATCAACCTCATTACATACTCCTAAACTTGGCTATAGGTGGTAATGGAGGTGATCCTTCAAAGACATCTTTTCCCAAAAAATATCAAGTTGATTATGTTCGCGTTTTTCAAAAGAAATAAGCACATATGAAATTATTACTTTTTAAAATACTGTTAATTCTACTAATTTTTAATGCTTACGCTTATTCACAAAAGGATTTTCAGGAACCAAGTCCACAAGAAGTAAGAAACTATTATGTGAGTACGCTTGTTAAGATCGCAGATCCTGTTTTAACAAATCTTAGTAAAGAAAATCTTAAAAAAAACATGCCTATCGAGCGTTCACCAGGTGCCTGGGATGATCGTACCCATGTCACTTATCTTGAAGCTTTTGGCAGGACACTTTCAGGGATGGCGCCGTGGTTAGAGTTAGGTGCAGATAATACAGAAGAAGGAAAACTAAGAGAGAAATACATCAGGCTTGCACAAAAGTCAATTGACAAAGCTACAAATCCTGAATCTGCTGATTTTATGAATTTTAGTACAGACCGGCAACCTCTTGTAGACGCCGCATTTTTCGCTCAGGCTTTGCTACGCGCTCCTAAACAATTATGGCAACCTCTTTCAGAAAAAACTAAAGAGAATGTTTTAAAAGTATTAAAATCTACACGAAAGATCGAGCCGTATTATAGTAATTGGTTGCTGTTTACAGGAATGGTAGAAGCTGCCATTCTAAAATTTGATGATGACGCAGATTTATTTCGTTTAGAACTACCCATTAATAAGCATATGGAGTGGTATCTGGGTGATGGCATTTATGGGGATGGACCAGATTTTCACTGGGATTATTATAATAGTTTTGTGATTCAACCTATGCTTCTGGATATTTTAAAAACCATGGAAGAAAAAGGTGTAGGAAGGAAGGACGACTTCAAAAAAGTACAGGAAAGGGCACAGCGCTATGCTGGGATTCAGGAACGGTTAATTTCCCCAACCGGAACGTATCCGCCTATTGGGCGCTCTTTAGCCTATCGTTTTGGTGCTTTTCAGCTTTTATCACAAATAGCGCTTTTTAAACAATTGCCAGAAAGTATAGTTCCCAGCCAGGTACGTTCTGCGCTCTATACAGTTATAAAAAATCAGATTGAAGCTTCTGGAACTTTTGATGAGAATGGCTGGTTACAGATAGGTTTGGTAGGGCATCAAAATGCTATAGGTGAAGGATATATTTCTACAGGAAGTCTGTATTTATGCAGTGAAGCTTTTCTTGTTTTAGGCCTGTCACCAAAAGATGAATTCTGGACAGATGAGGCTAAACCCTGGACACAGAAGAAAATATGGAGCGGAGAGTCTATACCAATAGATCATGCGCATTAAATTTGATAAAAAATGAACTATTTAAAAACTGAATTCCTTGTAGTTTTAGCTATCCTGCTATTGCCGTTACAAGAAGCAATAGCGCAATCGTCCCCCGCTAATTATGATTCTTTTTTACCTGGACAAATCTGGAAAGATACTGATGGTACCCATGTCAATGCACATGGGGGAGGATTTTTGTATAAAGATGGCACATACTATTGGTACGGTGAGCATAAAGGAAAATCTAGCCTGGCAAAAGTGGGGATTACCGTTTATTCTTCCTCAGATCTGTACAATTGGAAAAATGAAGGTGTTGCTTTAAAGGTTTCTAGCGATCCAGAATCTGAAATAACATCAGGAAGTGTTATGGAGCGCCCTAAGGTTGTTTATAACAAAAAAACCGGAAAGTACGTAATGTGGTTTCATCTGGAATTGAAAGGACAGGGCTATTCTGCCGCAAGAGCTGGGATAGCAATTAGTGATAAGCCTACAGGACCTTTTGAATATCTAAAATCTTACCGTCCTAATGCGGGAGAATGGCCAGAAAATTTTAATGATGAATGGAAAGAAAATCCTGAAGGTGGTGATCCTAAAAAGTGGTGGACACCAAAATGGCATAAAGCTTTGAATGAAGGTATGTTTGTGCGTCGTGATTTTGAGAAAGGACAGATGTCAAGGGATATGACCATTTTTATAGATGAAGATGGCACAGCATATCAAATTACTTCTTCTGAAGAAAACCAGACGCTACATGTTTCACAGCTTACTGATGATTATTTAGACTTTACCGGCAAATGGACCCGCGTACAAGTAGGCGGTCAAAATGAAGGGCCGGCAATTTTTCAGAAAGGCGGGACTTATTATATGATAACCTCCGGTCTTACCGGTTGGGCACCTAATGCTGCGCGTTCATTTAAAGCAAAATCAGTTATGGGACCGTGGGAAAAACTAGGCAATCCCGCACAGGGAACAGATGCAGATAAAACCTTTAATTCCCAAAGTACTTATATTTTACCGGTACAGGGAAAAAAAGATGCTTTCATTTTTATGGCAGATCGCTGGAATCCTAAAAATCACATTGATGGACGATATATTTGGCTGCCCATTGAATGGAAAAACGGAAACCCGATAATTAATTGGAAAGACGAGTGGGATCTTTCCTTTTTTGATAATAATTAGAATTTTAACAGATTTAAAAACTAATGATTTACAATCGAATATCGACCTTAAAGATAGCTTT
>JBALXG010000451.1:0-2880 GCA_036961055.1 Leeuwenhoekiella sp.
GAGTGATTTTACCGTCTGGATGCTGGAGCGCAGCATGAAAACTCTGGTTTTACGTGTTGAAAAACAGAACAAGAATGCCAAAAAACTGGCAAAATGGCTCGAAAAACACGAATTGGTAGATCAGGTTTATTATCCCGGTCTCAAATCACATCCAGATTATGCACTGGCAAAATCGCAAATGTCTGGCTTTGGTGGGATGCTTTCTTTTGAATTGAAAGATAGCCTTGATGCTACGCAGTTTCAGAAGGAACTAAAACTCATAAAATCTTCTATGAGTCTGGCGGGTGTGGAGTCTACAATACTTTCTCCTACAAAAACGTCACACGCCTTGTTAAGTCCCGAGGAACGAGAAAATCAAGGGATAAACGATGGTTTGCTTAGATTTTCGGTAGGGATAGAAGATAAGGAAGATCTTATGGCAGATATTGAGCAGGCTCTACAGGCGATTACACAACAAAATCTTGTAGCTGACAAATAATATAAACTTAATGAAATTAGACATATTAGCCATAGGCGCACATCCTGATGATGTAGAATTATCGTGTGGTGCAACCCTGGCAAAAGAAGTAGCAAACGGTAAAATAGTAGGTGTGCTTGATCTTACACGTGGTGAACTAGGTACGCGGGGATCTGCAGAACTTAGAGATGAGGAATCGCAGGTTGCAGCAAAAATAATGGGTTTAAGCATGCGCGAAAACTTAGCTCTTGAAGATGGATTTTTTCAGAATGATAAGGAATCTCAACTTAGAATTATAGAAGTTTTACGCAAGTATAAACCGGAAGTTGTTTTTTGTAATGCCATTGATGACCGCCATATTGATCATGGAAAAGGCAGTAAACTTGCCAGTGATGCTTGTTTTTTAAGTGGACTCATAAAAATAAAAACAGAACTTGAAGAGGTTGATCAAAAACCCTGGAGACCAAAACATGTTTATCATTATATACAGTGGAAACATATAAATCCAGATATTGTTGTAGATGTTACTGGTTATATAGAAACAAAAATGGATGCTGTATTTGCATATACATCACAGTTTTATAATCCTGATATTAAAGAAGGAGATACACCTATTTCGAGCGAAAATTTTAAAGAGAGTATTAATTACAGAGCCCGTGATCTGGGCAGATTGATAGGTACAGAGCATGCTGAAGGTTATACAACAGAACGTTTTCCTGCTGTAGATTCTATATTTGATTTAATCTAGGTAAACTACCTTATGACAAGTCTTAAAGGCATTTAAAGAATATTCTTTTGTTGCGAGACAAGCCTCTGAGTATAAAATTCTCAATTTTCAAGTAAAAAATGAAATAAGTGTTGCCCACTTTAGGTAATTCTATTACATTTGCACCCGCATAATTCGGTAACGAATATGTTTTTAAAATGGTGGTTGTAGCTCAGTTGGTTAGAGCGCCTGATTGTGGTTCAGGAGGTCGTCGGTTCGAGACCGATCTTCCACCCAGAAATAACAAGCCTTTCAGCAATGAAGGGCTTTTTTTGTGGTTTACTTTTTCCGTCAGAATTGACATAAAAAACCCGCTTTTTCATATGAAAAAGCGGGTTTTTTATTGAAAAATTGAACCTTTATTATTTGTTTAATTTAATGCGATCTTCACGATTTGCAAGCTCCCATGCTGTCATGAATACAAGCTTGGCACGTTTTGCTAAAAGAGGGTAATTTATTTTATCAGGGCTGTCAGTTACTTTATGATAGTCCTCATGCACACCATTAAAGTAAAATATTACCGGGACTCCGTTTTTAGCAAAATTATAATGATCAGAGCGGTAATAAAAGCGATTAGGATCATCTGGCGCATCGTATTTGTAATCGAGCTCCAGGTTAACAGAATTTTTATTGACTTCTTCAGAGATGTCGTGTAACTCTGTGCTTAACATACTAGAACCTATTAAATATACATAGTTGTCATCGTTAGGGTGATCAAAATCCTGACGGCCTATCATATCTATATTAAGATCTACAACGGTATTTTTTAAAGGAAATACGGGATGTTCAGCATAATATCTTGAGCCATATAAACCTTTTTCTTCACCGGTAACATGTAAAAACAAAATAGAACGTTGAGGTCTATATCCCTTTTTTAAAGCTTCATTAAAAGCGTCTGCTATTTGAAGAACGGCAACAGTACCAGACCCATCATCATCTGCACCATTATAAACATCACCGTCTGCTCTTACGCCTACGTGATCAAGATGTGCAGAAACGATTACTATTTCGTCAGGTTTTGTACTTCCTTTAATAAAGGCAAGTACATTTTCAGATGCTTTAATGCCGCTACCGGCGGCAAAAAATGATTCTGGCACTGTTTGAAAATAAGTAGTATCTAAAGGTGAAGGAATGTTGTGCTTAACGTAAAAATCCTTTAAAAAAGCTACAGCCTTTTTTTGCCCAGGCTCACCGGTTTCACGGCCTTCAAATTCATCTGAAGCGTAAGTATAAAGCAGGTCTTTAAGTTCTTCTGGGGTTATAGTTTTTGCATAATCCATGGGATTTGCATCTGCTATATTTTTTTCAGAATGATTATTTGTGGGTCCGCATTTTAGAAAAAATAATGATCCCAGCAACGCGCTGGTAAGAAGTAGTCGTTTCATATTTTAATTTAAGAGTTGCTAAAAGTACATTTTTCACATAGAATTTTAAAAATCTTGCAAAAACTTTATTAGTACTGGTACGAGACTAAATTAATGCAGAAAAATTTACTCATAAATGATTTGGTAAAAACCAGTATTATCACTTTCTACAACCTTACAATTTGTATAGTTTTTAATAAACCCATTAACTGCTTCAATTTCATCAAACTCTTCAGGCTTATGTGTAGTTGTAATTACGATAACGGGACAATCACCATTTTCGGCCGTTTTTG
>JBALXG010000452.1:0-2876 GCA_036961055.1 Leeuwenhoekiella sp.
GCATTGTGATAATATCGCGATTTGTTAAGTGTTGCCAGTTAAAATTACGCGGACTATGACGATTAGGTGACCCTTTATCTGGCTCTCCAAAGAGCCATTTAAAAACGTCATTATAATAAAACTGCTTCGTCCAGAGTAAACCGGAAAATGCACTTTTTGCAATTGCCTGATGTTCTTTGGGCAAATCACTTTTTATAACTGAGCTATAAAATTCATCACATTCTGTTATTCTTTGATTAAAAATGCCATCAAAATCAAGCCAGGGTTGTAACTGCTTCTTTTTGCTGAGCCTAACTTTTACTACCTTTTGCTCGCCTGCTTTAAGTTTATATTTATGCCAAATAGCTACTTTAGAACCATTTTTCTTCGGATTTACCGTTTGTTCTCCGTCTACAACATAATCGTTAATCCCATCTTTTACATAATCTACGTCATTAGGAACGCCGTAAATACGATCGTTATTTGTTTCGTTTTCACAAAAAAGTTGTTCTCCATCTTCATGGTAAAAGAAATATCTGCCGTTTCTTATGCTGTGTGATTGCACACAGTTACTAGCGGTAGCTTTTATATTAGGTCTGGTGAATCTTTTGTTGTGTTTCCAGAAATTACGAAACCAAAGATGTGGTAAAACATGAATTTCTGCCGCTTTTGAACCACGATTGACAACAGTAACTTTCATTAAAATATCATCAACTCCGGCTTTAGCATATTCTATAAAGCAATCAAAATAAGCCTGATTTTTAAAACTGTCAGTATCTAATAATTCATATTCAGGTTCCTCGCGACTCCTTCTGTTTTCATTTGCTAATTCTGTGTATGGAAAAGCTTTCTGCGGATATTTATAGAGATATTTACTGTAGGAGTGGGTAGGAGTTGAAATCTGGTGAAAATAAAGTTCTTTTACATCTTCCCCATGGTTACCCTGATTGTTAGTAAGACCAAATAACCTTTCTTTTAAAATAGGGTCATTACCATTCCAGAAGGTGGGCGCAAGACATAAAATCTCCCTTGAATCGCAAAAACCACCTATACCGTCTTCACCCCAGCGATAAGCGTTACTACGGGCTTTATCGTGATTTATAAACTCCCAGGCATTGCCGTCCTCACTATAATCTTCACGTACCGTTCCCCATTGTCTTTCGGCAAGGTAGGGACCCCATTTTTTCCAATTTTTGTTATGACCTGAAATTCTTAACCGTTCTGCTTCTGCACCTTTTGTGGTCATATATGTATGCGTAATAAAATTAGAGTTATTATTGAATTGCTCGTATATGCATAAAACCTAAACCTTAATGCATGAAAACTGCATCATATTTATACGTAATTACTTTTCAGTAGGATTTAGGCTAATTTGGATATAAAAGCAGATAAAAATACGTATTATTTCATAGTTTTCTAAGTAGAGGCCCAATATTGCAGACTTCTGCATTATTTGCCAGGTATCTGCAGAAAAGTTTGAAAAGTGCGTTTTTTTTGGTAATTCTTTAAAGAAGCATGCTGTTGATTAAAATGAAAAAACCTGCTTAAAACAGGTTTTTTCTGACTTTTAATGGTAAAAATCGGCTTTTATAAGTGCTTTTTATGCTCTATATAATAATGTTCAAGCAGATTCATAGTAGCTTTGATAAGGTCTTCTGTCTCCTGTAGCAGGCTAAAATACAGCATGGTATTTTTTGGGCTTGACTCACTATTTCTGGTGCGTTCTACCTGTTTTTCTATTTTAGATGAAACACTGTCTAGCAATGTCTGCTTTTCTTCAAGGATAGGTACAATTGCATCAAAGTCTTTATCATTAAAGGTTTTGGTGATTTTTGAAAAAAGTTCATCAAGTTTAGCTTCTATCTCTTTCAGGTCTTTAAGTTGAGTAAACTTGAGTCCTTTATGATTATTATTGAGGTGGTCGTAACTCGCATTAGTCATAAAATCAATTGACTGTGTTACGTCTTGTAAATATCCTAACACATCTATATAGAATCTGCTTGCCTGAACATGCGTATCATCAAGATTTTTTATAAAATAGTAGAGACTGTTACGCAGTTCTTCAACTTCAGCATTTAATTTGTTTATTCCTTTTTTACTTTTCTTAAGTTTAGAAAGGTCAACTTTTGCAAGACCTTCAATCGTACCCACATATACTTTGTTCCCTCTTTTAAAGGCTGTAGCGACATTAGATGTGCTTTCATTTATAATTCCTTGTATAGAATTACTTACAGCTCTAAGCAGGCGACCTTCTTCTGCCTCTGCCTGAGAGCGTTTTTTATGATTTACATAATTGCGTACAAGAATAAAAATGGCCAGACCAAATAACACAAATAAGGCAATAGTACCTCCTTCATAAAGAATAAAAGCCATAATTGAAGCAGCAGTAAACGCACTGATAGCTGTCATAAACCAGCCACCTATTACATTCATTACACCGGCAACTCTATAAACTGCACTTTCGCTACCCCAAGCACGATCTGCAAGAGATGTTCCCATAGCAACCATAAATGTTACATAGGTGGTAGATAATGGCAATTTCATAGAAGTAGCGGTAGAAATTAGTACACTTGCAATCATTAAATTTACTGCAGCGCGTACAAGGTCAAATGCCGGCATATCCAAAGCTGCGATTCGGTTAGCTGGCTTTCTTTTAGCAAAGCGTAAATCCATCGCATTTTTTGTTCTTGCTGGTATTATAGACATGACAGCATAATTAAGGCGCATCGCACCACGTACAAGTCCGCGTGAGATTGCATTTGCTTTAAAACGTTCTGCACCTTCATCCTGACGCGCAAGATCTACAGATGTCTTTACAACCCTTCTGGCTTTTTTAGAAAACCACAATGTCAGAATCATAACGATACCCGCTGCGAGAAGTAATAGTGGCTGAGTAG
>JBALXG010000453.1:0-2865 GCA_036961055.1 Leeuwenhoekiella sp.
GGCGTGTCGCATTTAGTACAATATAGTGTGCTTTTAATTATAGGGGTGGCTTGTTTGTATAACTTCCCTTCCTTTTCTTCTTGTGAAAAACTAAGGTTTAAGCCGTCATTTGCATAACATTCAGGGCAGTTATTATGAATGGGAGCTTCCCAGTATTTTTTATATTCAGTAGTCATTAATCAATTTTCTTCAGTTGGGAATTTTAGGTTTTACACGAATAAATTAAGCTGCGCGTACTGCAGCAACATAATGGTTTTTGCATCTTTAATTTCCCCTTCTTTTATAAGTTGCAACGCTTTCGCGAAAGCTAACTCGTGCACAATTATATTTTCAGTTTCATTATGAGCACCCCCACCAGCCGAAACTTTCTGGCTATCTTCATAAGGCGCTACAAAGAAATATAAAATTTCTGTAACAGCACCGGGAGACATGTAAGACTCAAATACTTTTTCAACTTCACTTATTTTATAACCAGTTTCTTCTTCTATTTCCTTGATAATTGCTGTTTTTGGGTCATTTTCATCCAGAAGGCCGGCGCAGGCTTCAAGCATCATTCCGGTTTTATTTTTATTGAGGTACGTAGGCATGCGAAACTGTTCTGTAAGAATCACCGTTTTCTTTTTCAGATTGTATAAAAGTACAACGGCGCCATTACCCCGATCATAAACTTCGCGGTTTTGCTCTTCCCAATCACCATCTTTATTTAAATATTCAAAACTGGCTTTTTTTAAAGTATACCATTGATCTGATAGTGTTGTGATGTTGAGGTTGCGTACATTTTTATTCATACTAATCCAGTAATTTTAGTGAAACCTGAAAGGTTGTTCCTTTGTTTAACTCGCTATGCAAAACTTTAATATGCCCGTCGTGATATTCTTCAATTATCCTTTTTGCTAAAGAAAGCCCAAGACCCCAACCGCGCTTTTTAGTTGTAAAACCCGGTTGAAATATTTTGCTGAATTTATTTTTAGCTATTCCTTTTCCGGTATCTGTAATTAGAATATTTACAAATCGTGTATCTCTTTTAATTACGAGTTCTAACTTACCTTTTCCCTTCATTGCATCAATCGCATTTTTTACAAGGTTTTCAATGGTCCAGCCAAAGAGTTCACGATTAAGCATTACATAAAGTTGACCTTGTGGTGGCGTATCGATAGAGAATTGAATAAGTTTTGAACTGCGTTTTGCCAGATAATCAAAAGCCTCACGTGTTTCATCAATTATATTTGTCTTTACAAGTTTAGGCACAGAACCTATTTTTGAAAAGCGTTCTGTAATAATGAGCAAGCGGTCTATATCTTTATTTATCTCTTCAAGATAATCTGGATTTACATTTTCTGATTTTAATATTTCTGTCCATCCTACAAGCGAAGATAGCGGTGTTCCTATCTGGTGTGCGGTTTCTTTTGCCATACCTGCCCAGAGCATATTTTGTTCTGAAGCTTTTGAGGTCGCGTAAAAGAAGTAAATAACCGTCACAAAAAGCACAACCACCACAATTAATGCAATAGGAAAATATTTTAACTGATTAATAATAGGTGAGTGACCATAATACGCATATTGTAGCGGCCCTTCTTTCATATCAATACGTATAGGCTCATTTTCGGCCTCCATGCCTCGTATAAGGTTATTTGCAAGCTTGCGGTTATTAAGCGTGCTTTCGGGTACATTTAGGCTGTAAAAGATGCTGTCATTTTCATCTGTTACTATAATAGGAAGCGTCGTGTTTTTTAAGTTGATTTGCTTATAAAGTTCAGCGTAAGCATAAGAATCTGCTGCGTTAAGACCTTCTAGTGAAGTTGCCCAGATCTCCATTCTATCACGTTCTGCCTGTTTAAGTTGGTCAAAAAACAGAGAAACATTCCACAGAATAAGCCCTATAATAAGGATTGCTGCTACAATAATAAACCAGCGTGAAAAACGCTGATCTGGATTAAATTTCATACGGGTTGACCTTTGAATAAATATAAAGCAATTATGAGTAAATTATTGTAACCAAAACGGTTTTAAGTTGGTCTCCATATTCATACCTTTGTAAAAATCAAAAAAAATTTATGCTTACAATAGATCCCAAGGATCTTCCTACTGCTAAACTTTATGGTTATTTAGTGAGTTCAATAGGGCCACGACCTATAGCATTTGCCAGTACAGTTGACGCAGAAGGTAACCCCAATTTGTCGCCGTTTAGTTTTTTTAATGTATTTAGTGCAAACCCGCCGGTGCTTATTTTTTCATGTGCCAGACGTGTTCTCAATAATACGGTTAAAGATACATTTGAAAATGTTGTAGAAACGAAGGAAGTTGTAATAAACATTGTAAATTATTCAATGGTGCAACAAATGTCTCTTACCAGCACAGAGTTTGAGAAGGGAGTAGATGAGTTTGTAAAGGCTGGTTTTACTAAGGTTAAATCAGATTATGTAAAGCCTTTTAGGGTTAAAGAATCGCCGGTTCAGATAGAATGCAAATTAAGAGAGGTGATAATCCTGGGAGAAGAAGGTGGTGCAGGAAATCTTATATTGTGTGATGTTGTAAAGATGCACATTGATGAAAGCATACTTGATGATGATAAAAAAATAGATCAACATAGAATAGATCAGGTCGCACGTTTAGGAGGAGACTGGTATACACGGGCAAATCAGGGATTATTTGAGGTGCCCAGACCAGCAAAAAATATAGGTATAGGAGTAGATCAAATACCAGATGAGATAAGATTAAGCAGTATCTTAACCAGAAATGATCTGGGGAAACTGGGAAATGTAGAAAACCTGCCCGGAAGCACTGAAATTCGTTCTTTTATAGCCGAAAATCGCACATTTAGTGAGATGGTTCAGGCAGGTGACAGAGCGCGCATACACAGGCTGG
>JBALXG010000454.1:0-2864 GCA_036961055.1 Leeuwenhoekiella sp.
AGTTCGCCGTACTGAGCATTAGCAAGTCCATAAACACGGGCGATACCATCACCTACTGTGAGTACTGTTCCTACCTCGTCTAATGAAGCTGTTGCTTCAAAACCGGTAAGTTGTTTCTTTAATATCGCTGAAACTTCTGCTGGTTTAACTTCTGCCATTTTATTTAAAATATAAGTTTTTAAGCCTTTAACGACTCAATAGACCTGTTTATAATTATAAACTTTTAGTAAATTCTTTTTCGATTTTATCCAATTGATTTTCAATACTCGCATCATACTGAATATCTCCTACGCGTAGTATAAACCCTCCAATAATATCAGGATCAATATTATGCTTTAATTGAACTTTAGAACTGCCGCTAATTTCTTTAACCTTAGCTAAAATTTTATTTTCAAGCTCTTGATTTAATTCAACTGCAGTAGTAACATTTGCTATGACTATACCCTCCTTTTTATTATATAAATCCAGGAAACTTTCTGCAACATCTCCTAACATACTAGCTCTGTTGTTATCTACAACAATATCTATAAGACTGAATGTTGTTTGCGATGAATCCTTAAAAACCTGACGCAACGCATCACGCTTATCTTCATTTTTAATAACAGGACTATCTAGAAAACCTCTTAGTTCTCTATTTGATTTTAGCGTATCATCAATAGTTGTCATATCTGAATATACCGCATCGACCTTATTTCTTTCAACAGAAAGATCTAAAACCGCTTTTGCATATCGTGTAGCTGCTCTTGTAGACATTATTTTCTAATTAAGAGTTGCGTCTTGTATCATACTATCAACAAGTTGTAATTGCTTGTCTTTACTTGAAAGCTCAGATCGTAAAACTTTCTCTGCGATTTCAAGAGATAA
Organism: Leeuwenhoekiella sp.; assembly: GCA_036961055.1. Lineage (GTDB taxonomy): Bacteria > Bacteroidota > Bacteroidia > Flavobacteriales > Flavobacteriaceae > Leeuwenhoekiella. The sequence continues at coordinate 865 of JBALXG010000454.1, forward strand.
ACCTGCAACCTGACTTTTAAGTTCTGCAACTGCAGCGCGCTTTTCTCCTTCAATAGCTTCCTGCGCCTGAGCGATTATCTTGTCTGCCTGTGCTTTTGCTTCTCCTGATGCATCTGCTATCATACTCGCTTTTATTTCACGAGCTTCCTTAAGCATGGCTTCACGCTCTGCTCTGGCTTCCTGAATAAGCTTTTTGTTATCTGCCTGAAGGTTTTCCATTTCCTTCTTAGCATTCTCTGCAGATTCTAGAGCTTTATTAATAGACTCTTCTCTTCCCTTAACAGCACCCAAAATAGGTTTCCAGGCATATTTTCTTAAAAGAAAAAGAAGAATTATAAAAATTAGTGTTGTCCAAAATATCAGACTTTCTGGTGCTACTATATTCATTTTTAATTCAGTTTAATTTTAAAAAAACTCCCTGCAACCAACCGTTGCAGGAGAGCTTTATTTTAATTCATTACGCGATAAGCGCTACTACTACTGCGAAAAGTGCAACACCTTCTACAAGGGCAGCTGCAATAATCATAGCAGTTTGAATTTTTGCGGTAGCTTCTGGTTGGCGTGCAATTGCTTCCATTGCTTTTCCACCAATCATACCAATACCAATACCAGCACCTATTACGGCTAATCCGGCTCCTACTGCTGCTAACGTTCCAGTCATAAAAATAAAATTTAGAATTAAAAAATTAAAGAATTATCTCCTCATCAACTCCGTGATGATGTTCTTCTATTGCCTGCCCAATAAAAAGTGAAGCAAGCAAGGTGAAAACATAAGCTTGTAATGCCGCAACCAGTAATTCTAGAACACTCATAAATAAAACGAATATAATAGAAACCGGAGATAAGGCAACTGTTCCAAAAATAAATATCAATCCTACTAAACTCAAGATAATGATATGACCTGCTGTAATGTTTGCAAATAAACGTATCATTAAGGCAAAAGGCTTAGTAATCATTCCTATAATCTCAATAGGAACCATAATAGGATATAAGGCTTTAGGTACCGGAGGGGTCAATATGTGTTTCCAGTAATATTTATTACCGCTAAATAATGTTACTAGAAAAACAATAAAAGCAAGCACAAAAGTGAATATTATATTTCCCGTTAGGTTAGCGCTAAAAGGGAAGAATGGTATAATACCTATAATGTTGTTTATAAAAATAAAGAAGAATATCGTTAATAAGAAAGGCATATACCTCGCGTATTTAGGTCCAACGTTAGGAATGGCGATGTCATCACGCACAAACAAAACAAGCGGCTCAAGAAACGCTGCAAGACCCTTGGGTGCTTTGTCATTTTTCTTATATGCTTTTGCTGCAAGACCAAAAAACAAAAAGAGAAGGATGGCAGAAAAAATCATTGAGAAAACAGTTTTTGTCAATGAAAAATCAAGAGGTCTGTCACCATATTGAAAAGGTCTTGCAACAGTGCTTAGACTTTCAAACTTTTCTTTATCAAACTTATCTGCATAAAAGATGTGCTCCTTAAAACGAACAAACTTTTCTCCATTCACCTCAACAATATGCTCTGCCTCGTTATCATGATGAAAACGCGCAGATGAAAATACCGTAAGACCATTATCTGTAAAAAGGATAACAGGGAGCGGCAGGGTTATGGGGTGACCATCCCAATCAGCAATGTGGAATTCATGAGAATCCCAAACGTGATTATCAATTAATTCTTTAGGATCAAATTTATCGCCCTCGTCAGAATCAGAAGCAAACCCTAAACCAGGAAGAGCTATCAAACAGAGGAATAATAATGTTTTGATTGGGTTTTTAACCTTTATCATATGTTCTTTGAACTTGGAATTTACAATCTCAAAATGCGGTGCAAAAGTACAACTTTATCTCACATATCAAACCTAATCTTAATTTTTTTAGAAAACTTCAATGCCTTTATTATCAAAAGTTTAATTAACCTCTTTATTTTTAAGTATTCTCATGGCAAAGTATGTTTCAAGCATCAAGTATATAAAATATGGAGCGAAAAACGCAAG
>JBALXG010000455.1:0-2847 GCA_036961055.1 Leeuwenhoekiella sp.
CATGTAAATAAAGAAGAAAGTCAAACCGCTATTACAATTGAAGCGCCTTCCGGAAATTTTCAATTACCAAATAGAGAGTATACGCTGCACATTCATTCAGTCTTAAAACCTAAAAGCATTTTAGTTGATGGAAGTGAAAGGATTCTGGGAGCGACCTTAAACGCGACAGACGCAACTTTCGCAGAAAATATTGTTTCAATAAATATTTTGGCCAAAGAAAAAACAGGTTCAAAAGTGGTTTTAAAATACTGAACAATAAAAAATCCTTCTGTAGATGCTAAAAATCGGCTTAAAAACCCAAAAATCAGCTTTTAAAAGGAGATTTTAATTAAACCGAAGCAAAATCAAAACCATAAACTCTTTATAGAACACTTTAAAAATCGGCATAAAAACCCTGAAAATCGGCTAAAATCGACTGGTTTTCAGTTACTTTCAGATATTATTTCTCAAACCTTCTTAAAACTAAATAAGCACTTTAAACAGTGCTTCTCCCAACATAACGTTAATACCTTTTAATATGTCAATTATTTTTTTCGGTTTATCTAATTTTAATGCTGAATTAAAATAATAATGCATGAATAATATTTTTAAGGTCTTTACAGCTTTTGTAATTACCGCTTCGTTTTCCTACTCGCTACAAGCACAGGAAACAAACCCCGACAATCAGTCAAAATTCAGTGAATTTTTTGACCATAACAGCAACGACTACAGATCTGCATCTGGTAAACCGGGTCCCCACTACTGGCAAAATGAAACCGATTATGTTATTGCAGCGACTCTAGACGAGCAGGCTAATACGATAACAGGAAAAGTGACACTCACCTACACTAATAACAGTCCCGAGAATCTTGATTATATCTGGATGTATCTTGAGCAAAATCGCTTTACCGAAAATTCACGTGGAAATCTTACCACCGCAATAGGCGGCGACAGATATAATGGTGATCTTGATGGCGGTTATACAATCTCAAATCTTGAAGCAAAAGTTAAACGCAGCACTTCAACTAAACATATAATTAGCGATACGCGCATGCAGGTGTTTTTTGACAGTCCTATACCTGCAAAAGGTGGTGTAGGAACAGTATCAATGGATTTTACCTATAAAATTCCTGTAAAAGGAATGGATCGTATGGGTCGTGTTGATACTAAAAACGGAACTATTTACGCTCTTGCACAATGGTATCCCCGTGCTGCAGTTTTTGATGATGTTGAAGGCTGGAATACTGAGCCTTATTTAGGAGCAGGAGAATTCTTCTTAGATTATGGGAATTATGATTACAAGATTACGGTACCTTATAATCACATTGTTGTAGGATCTGGTGAACTGCAAAATCCTAAAGAAGTCCTTTCAGCAAAAATGCGTGATCGCATGGAGCAAGCTTCAAAAAGTGATTCTACAGTTTTTATTGTAAATCAGGATGAAATACAGGATATGTCACTTAGAGCAAAGCAAGAAGGTATGGTTACCTGGCATTTTAAAATGACCAATTCGCGCGACGTTGCTTTTGCAACTTCAAAAGCTTTTATCTGGGATGCTGCAAAAATTAATCTTCCCAGCGGTAAAACTTCAATGGCACAATCTGTATATCCTATTGAAAGTGCCGGGCAGGAAGCCTGGGGCAGATCTACAGAATACGTAAAAAATTCTATTGAGAATTATTCAAATATGTGGTTTGAATATCCTTATCCGGTTGCAGTAAATGTTGCTGCAGAAATAAACGGAATGGAATATCCCGGTTTAAGTTTCTGTAACTGGAATTCTAAAGGAGAAGGTTTATGGGGAGTTACAAATCATGAATTTGGCCATAACTGGTTTCCTATGATAGTAGGTAGTAATGAAAGACGCTACGCGTGGATGGATGAAGGTTTTAATACTTTTATCAATTACTACAGTACAAAAGAATTTAATAATGAAGAATATCCTGCTACGCTTAATCAAACCAGGCGCAGTGTGGGCTGGTATACAAACCCAATGCGTGAAGGTATAGATACCTATCCTGATGCTACAAACCTGCGTAATCTGGGTATGACCGCCTATAATAAGCCTGCGACAGGTTTACTTTTGTTAAGAGAATACATTCTGGGAAATGAGCGTTTTGATAACGCTTTTAAAGCATATATTAAGGAGTGGGCTTTTAAACATCCACAACCCAGAGATTTCTTTAATGCTATGGAAAATGGAGCTGGAGAAAATCTTGCCTGGTTCTGGAAAGGTTGGTTTTACGGTACAGGTAACATAGATCTAGCTATTGACAATGTGCAGCAATATCAAGGTAAGTATGTAATAAGCCTTTCTAATAAAGGTGATATCCCAATGCCAGTAGATATGCAGGTAACATATGATGATGGTTCGTCTGAAGAAATCAGGCTTCCGGTAGAAGTTTGGGAACGTGGTGATACATGGAATTATCTAATTGACAACAGTAAGAAAGTTAAAAGCGTAGAACTTGATCCTCAAAAAATATTGCCAGATGTAAATGCATCTAATGATTCATGGCCAAGTACAATTTATAGTAATTAAAACCCGATTTTTCATTGTTTTTGGCTGATTTTTAGTCTTAAAAAGTGGCTTTTAAACACTAAAAATCGATTATTTTATACCAAAAATCCCGCTACCATGCGGGATTTTTTTTGTGATAATAATTACTTTTATTTTAGAAATAACTGATTAATTACTTTTTTTAGCTAAAAATTTTTCAACCGAAGTATTATATCTTTTACTCAAATTAAGTTCAACAATGATATATTTAAGGGTGAATAATTTAGAAAACTCTTAAAAACGATAATCTTTCTGAATTTATTTAAAAAATACTAAAACGATTTAGCAAAATTTTAGTATCCTTACAC
>JBALXG010000456.1:0-1787 GCA_036961055.1 Leeuwenhoekiella sp.
TGGAAGCAATTTTTAAAACAAAAATGAAAAGATATGAGCACGCCAGCCTAAAATCATGACACTTTTGAAAAGGCTATCTTCTTATTAGTAAAATGACCTTTTAAGTGTTATCCCATATTATGATTTGTTGTAACCTCCTAATTCCAGAACCCTTTTCTTATTAAATTACAGACTCTTAGCTGCTCATAATCTGTGCCTTAAAATAAAACTAAACTTTACTTAAATTTAATGTAAACACTTTTTGAAATATCATATTTAAAATTAGATTTACAGAAAGTCAAAAAGTGTTTGCGAGAGAGCGATTATATAAAGAATTACACCAGGCCATTAACATGAGTCCTGCAGAATTAAGAGCGTGGTTACGCACAGATATTGCACCTATTACAGTTGCAAATTATAGCGATGCTCCATCGCTGGAACAGTCTCGTAAATTTTTAAAACTTATTTCACTTTCTGTAGAAGAGCTAACAACTGCAGATTGCCAATTAATACAAACCATGTTGCACCGTTTAAATTATGTAAAACGTTGTCGCAATAAAGTTAGTGATGTGCGTGCAGACTGGAGCAATAGTCTGCGTAATATGGGTTATGATATTAGAAAGGAATCCATTCTAAAGAAGGAATCATCCTATTTATAGATTCTAAATTACTCAGTTTAAATACAATCCAAATAAAATTTCTGATTAATAATACTATTTTTCTGTAACTTAACAGGTGCTTAAACCCAAATTATAATGTCATCTGTAAGAATGGAACTCAAGTGGGCTGTTATATTTGTACTAGCCGGCCTGTTATGGGTATATTTTGAAAGATTAGTAGGCTGGCATGGCAAAAATATTCAAGATCAGGCCTTATATACTAATCTTTATGCGCTGGTTGCCGTTGCAATATATGTTCTTGCATTATATGACAAGCGCAATAATTTTTATGGAGGAATTATGACCTGGAAACAAGGTTTTATGTCTGGGTTAGTCCTCACCTTATTTGTCACTCTTTTTACACCTATCTCCCAATATATTATTAGCTTTTATATCACTCCAGATTATTTTAATAATGCCATAGAGTACGCCGTACAGAGTGGTCATAGTACGAGACATGAGGCAAAATCTTTTTTTAATTTTGAGAATTACCTTCTTTATTCTACCCTTGGCGCTTTAGTAATGGGTACCATTACTTCGGCAGCGGTTGCTCTTTTTATCAGAAAAAGTTAAAATTGCTCATATTTAAATCCTAAAACACCTAAACAGCTTGAGGTTTTTTTTACTTTCGCATAATGAAAGAAAATCTTCCTTATCAGCTTATCTGTTCAGATATTGACGGCACATTATTAGACGTAAATCGTGACCTTTCTCATGAAACGCTTGAAGCATTTACAAAATTAGGTGGAAACCTTCCTATAGTACTCGCCTCATCGCGTATGCCTTCTGCAATGCATTATCTACAGGAAAAATTAGGAATTTCAGGAGCGCCGTTAATCGCGTATAATGGTGGACTTATTCTTGGCGAAGATGGAGTTGTCATTGAAAGTAACGCTTTTAATATTTCAGTTTTAAATACAGTTATAAGTCACAGAGCAGATCATTATTATAATGTAAGTATATACAGCAATGATGACTGGTTTACGGCTAGAGAAGATTACTGGACACAGCGGGAAATGCATAATACAAGAGTTGACCCCACTTTACTATCATTAGAAAAAACCACCAAATATCTTACTAAAAACGACCAATTAGTGCATAAAATCATGTGTATGGGCGAGGAAGCAGAAATAGATAATTTAGTGACTG
>JBALXG010000456.1:1797-2434 GCA_036961055.1 Leeuwenhoekiella sp.
ATGTGAATCTATATAGATCAAAAAACACATACCTGGAGATCACAGCAAAAAATATTGATAAAAGCCTGGCATTACAGGTTTTACTTTCAGAATATTACAGCTTTGAGATGGATAGAGTTATTGCTTTTGGCGATAATCACAATGATGTAGAATTATTAAAGCAAGTGGGTTTAGGAATTGCTATGGCAAATGCAACTGAAAATGTAAAAGCTGTTGCAGGTGAAATAAGCGCCTATACAAATAAACAACACGCAGTAGCAAAAGCTCTTGACAGGTGGGTTATTGGTGCTGTATAGAGAAAATTAGGCATAAAAAAAGGGCGTGCTCCAACCAAAAAACACGCCCAAAACAACCTAACCAAATTTATTGAGATAACTATTTCACATAGTTTCTATAATTATTTACTTTAATATTTGCACCCAGATCGTGCATCAAATTATACAAGCCAAAGAAAGTTCGGTTTATGTATAAAAAGTGCTTGCTACCTCTATTACCATTCATTTTACGCAACTCTGTATCTTTTGAGTATTTATCACTTAAATCTGCTATTTTTGAGAAGAAGGTGTCGTTTTTAAAATCAAAAGTGTCATTATGAAAGGGTTGTGTAAAAAGACTCAGCATTTCATAAAATAATTCT
>JBALXG010000456.1:2444-2829 GCA_036961055.1 Leeuwenhoekiella sp.
TCTGAGAAAAATTTGATTTCTTCGGGTGAATCTTCTTCACGCAAAATTTCCAGAGCAAACATTTTTTCTAGGAAAATATTTGGATTATTTATATTTTCTGGTTCTGCCAATTCAAAATAGGGAACATAAAAATCATCTGGCACATGTTTTATACAACCAAAGTCTATTGCAATTAGATTATGTGCTTTATTTACTAAAAAGTTTCCGGGATGTGGATCTGCATGAACCTGTTTAAGTTCGTGAATTTGAAACATGTAAAAATCCCACAACGCCTGCCCTATTTTATCTGCCGCTTTTTGATTTGTATTATGAGCGGTAAACTCACTTAAATGCTCCCCTTCCATCCAATCCATTGTGATAATACGCTGGCTTGACAATTCAGGAT
>JBALXG010000457.1:0-2814 GCA_036961055.1 Leeuwenhoekiella sp.
TTATGCGTTCATTTAATATTTCGGCGGTAAGAACTTGTGGATTTAAACCTAACGTCTGGGTCTGGAAAACCTGATCCCCATCTTCACTTAATGCAATCCAATCTGTCTTGGTCGATCCACTATCTACTACTAGAATCATAAGAAAAATGTATTATTTATAGGAAAATAACCCTTTTCAAGTATGTGTTGAAAAGGGTTTAAAATATTGTAATTAAACTAATTATAGTTCGTTTACATATTCAGCAAGGTCAACAAGTTTGTTAGAGTAACCAAACTCGTTATCATACCAAGAAACAATTTTAAAGAACTTAGAATTTAATTCAATTCCAGCGCCTGCATCAAATATACTTGTACGTGCATCTCCTATAAAATCCTGAGATACAACAGACTCTTCTGTGTAACCTAAAACTCCTTTCATCTCACCTTCAGATGCAGCTTTGAATGTTTTCTTAATATCTTCGTAGCTAGTCTCTTTTGATAAACGTACTGTTAAATCTACAACAGACACATCTGCAGTAGGAACACGAAAAGCCATACCTGTTAATTTACCTTTTAAAGCAGGAATAACTTTAGTTACAGCAACTGCTGCACCAGTACTTGCAGGAATAATGTTTAACATCGCAGAACGACCACCTCTCCAATCTTTCTTAGAAGGACCATCTACTGTCATTTGAGTAGCGGTAGTTGCGTGAACCGTTGTCATAAGTGCTTCATCAATACCATAAGCATCGTTAAGAACTTTAGCTAAAGGAGCAAGACAGTTTGTAGTACAAGATGCGTTAGAAACAATATTGTCACTGGCTTTTACATCTTTATGATTAACACCCATAACAAACATAGGTACGTCTTTAGATGGAGCAGAAATAACTACTTTCTTAGCACCAGCTTGTATATGATAATCTGCAGTTTCCATAGAAGTGAAGATACCTGTACATTCTGCAACAACATCTGCACCTACTTCATCCCATTTTAAATTTTTAGGATCGCGCTCTGCTGTTATACGTACTGTTTTTCCGTCTACTATAAGGTTACCATCTTTTACTTCAACAGTACCATCAAAATTACCATGTACTGAGTCATATTTTAAAAGGTATGCAAGGTGATCAACGTCAAGTAAATCATTTATAGCTACAACATCAACATTATCACGTTTAACGGTAGCTCTAAAAACGATTCGTCCTATACGTCCAAAACCATTTATTCCTAATTTTAAATTTGCCATTTTCTATTTCTATTAAATTATTATTGAAATTATGTGGTCATTATTTCTGACACACGTATTAATTCTTTATTTATTTTAGACCCACCTTTGATAGCTTTTTCTATAGGATACAGAACCATCTGATCATGCTGTGTACCTACCATATAATTACTATGACCTTCAAGAAGTGACTCCACGGCTTTAACACCCATGCGGCTGGCAAGTACTCTGTCATAACATGATGGCGAACCACCTCTTTGCATATGGCCTAAAACTGCCACACGTACATCATAACCTTCTAGATTATTATCTATATAATCTTTAAGTTCAAAAACATTTTTACCTGTCTTATCACCTTCAGCTACTAAAACAATACTTGATGTCTTTCCGCTAAGTTTACTAGTATGCAATGAATTTATAAGTCGCTCAAGTCCCATATTTTCTTCTGGGATCAATATTTCTTCAGCTCCCGCTCCTACACCTACATTAAGTGCAATATGACCCACATCTCTTCCCATAACTTCTATAAAGAATAATCTGTTATGAGAACTGGCTGTATCTCTTATTTTATCTATGGCTTCTACCGCGGTATTTAGCGCGGTATCATAACCTATAGTATGATCTGTCCCACAGATATCATTATCAATAGTCCCGGGAATGCCTATAATAGGAAAATTATATTCCTGATTAAAAATTAAACCACCTGTAAAAGTACCATCGCCACCTATTAAGACCATCGCATCGATTCCCTCTTTAGTCAGATTATCGTATGCTTTCTTACGTCCTTCTGTAGTTTTAAATGCCATAGAGCGGGCAGACTTCAAAATCGTGCCTCCACGATTAATTATATCTCTAACGCTTCTTGCATTCATAGGTTCAAAAGAGCCGTCTATAAGCCCTTCATATCCTCTATAAATACCTACACATTCTATTTTGTGATACGCACAGGTGCGTACTACAGATCTTACGGCAGCATTCATTCCTGGAGAATCACCTCCAGAAGTCATCACTCCGATTTTTTTTATATTTTCACTCATTTAATGTCAAATAAAAGATAAAAATATGAATTGGGGAGGACATTTCTGGACGATTCTCCAGTAATTTAAAACTATCCGCAATTTCAATCGATTTCGTTAACAACTATTTTTTATTAACCCTAAAATTTAACGATTTAGCAAGTTGAAAAGGAGATTTTGAGAGAATGTAAATCTTAATGGTAAAAAATTATCAAATTAATAGTTTGGGAAAATATCTAATCATTTTGAGGAATACCGCCATAAGGAATTTCAGAATCTGGCTGGATAACTTTTATTTCTTCTTCAACTTCACTGGCCTTTCCTTTGAAAACTTGTTTAATTAATTCCTTAAACGTATCAAAATCTACAGAATAGGTTAAACCAGTACCTTGTGTATATCCTTCATAATCGCCGCCTATAAACTGAATATCATTTTGACGATTAAAAATTGTCGCCCGCAATGTTCCTTCTTCATTAAGCAGAAAGTTTACTTCAACATCACCCACAACTGCAGACTCACTTACACCACCCACGGGAACACCTACTTTACCATTTATAATTACCCGGTTAGATATTTGTGTGGAAAGCGTAAAACCA
>JBALXG010000458.1:0-2808 GCA_036961055.1 Leeuwenhoekiella sp.
GTCCTTAGACCAGAAAAATATAATGGTTGGTTTTTTTATGAGTTTTTGAAGATTTACCTCTTCTTGAGACATGCTTAACAGCAATTCGTCTGGCAGTTTTTTTCCCGATTCTATATTTCTATTAGCCGTATATAACTCCTTAATTTTTTCTTTATCATATTTAGAAGAAATTTTACTCATATAAAGATTATAGATTTCTTCTCCTCCTTTTGTGTCATTACTGTTAGTCAGATACTCTTTTATGGTTTTAGTAAGTAAATAGCTTTTAATAGAATCGTTAGTGACGGCACTGTCTATAAGCCTGAGTTTATAAATGTTATGGGTAAATGATTGAGAATCATACCTTTCATTTTCAGCGTATTGTTTAAAGGCAGCCTGATTAAAATAATTTACCAGAAATCGCTGATAAGAATATAAACTCAAAAGATCTTCTCTATTGAAATCTACATTTTTTCTATAGTTGTAAAAATCATCTGGAAGTGATTTGAGAAATGCATATTTATGTGAACCAAAATGAGATAAGGGATAAACTTCTTTGCGGGCGTAGTTGTCATAATCAATAATAGCGTCAATTATACCTTCAAACATTTCACTTACTTCATGCTTATTTTTAAATTTATCCCACATTTTCTTACGCATTTCACTTAATGAATCTACAGTTTGTGCAAAAAGTAATGGGTCTTGCTGATAAACGGTCATGATTGATTCATTTTCCTGCTCAGTAAGCAGAAACATTTTCATCATAAAATTATTTTCAGGTGCGCCGTAACCAGTAAAAGTAAGGGACTCATCAAACTCAATAGTATTGACACGCAACATAATACTATCACCTTCTTCAATGTAAATTAACTGTCGCTCATTATGAAAAAAGCTATATAAACCGGGCTTGACATCTTTTTTTAATTTGTAGAAAAATCTTGCATTCTGGCTAAGCGGAAGATTAATTATTGTGCGATTACCTCTGCGCAGTACTATAGAATTAGTAACAGGATTTACTATCTCACCACCTATATAAGTACCTGAGTGAGCTTTATTGGGATGGTTTTCACAACTGGTAAGACCAATAAGCAGCAAACCAATTATAAATACAAAGCGCATAATGTGTGAAGTAATTTTTTGAACCAGATGTGAATCGTTTAAAGTGAATGGATCAAAAGTAAATGCGTAATACTAAATGACCTGTTAATTACTAGTTAAAACATATAATAAAAAAGTTAATATTTCTTCCTTTCACTAACATTCAATACTTTTGCAAATCTTTTAAAAAATAAGGGTTTAGCTTATGTTATCAATATCAAATCTTTCGGTACAATTTGGCAAGCGTGTTTTGTTTGACGAAGTAAATGTTTCTTTCACTCAGGGAAACTGTTATGGAATAATTGGAGCCAATGGTGCCGGAAAATCTACACTATTAAAAATTATCGCTGGTAAAGAAGATCCTACTTCTGGTCATGTGCATCTGGAGTCGGGTAAGCGTATGTCTGTTCTTGAGCAGGATCACTACGCTTATGACGAGCATACTGTTCTAGAAACTGTTTTAATAGGTAATAAACCACTCTATGAGATTAAAGCAGAAATGGATAAACTGTATGCAGATTATTCTGATGAAAACGCAGATCGTATAGGAGAGTTGCAGGTGAAGTTTGAAGAAATGAACGGCTGGAATGCAGATAGTAATGCCGCAGCGCTTTTATCAAATTTGGGAATTCGTGAAGAGTTTCACTATTCATTAGTAAAAGATCTGGACAGCAAGCAAAAAGTACGTGTGCTTCTTGCGCAAGCTCTTTTTGGGAATCCAGATGTATTAATAATGGATGAGCCTACCAATGATCTGGATTATGAAACAATAAACTGGCTTGAAAATTTTCTTGCAAATTATGAGAATTGTGTCCTTGTGGTATCTCACGACCGTCACTTTCTTGACTCTGTCTGCACACATATATCAGATATAGATTTTAGTAAAATCACACATTATAGTGGTAATTACACATTCTGGTACGAGTCATCTCAACTAGCCGCTCGCCAGAGATCACAGCAGAACAAGAAGGCTGAAGAAAAGAAAAAAGAACTTCAGGAGTTTATCATGCGCTTTAGTGCAAACGTGGCAAAAAGTAAGCAGGCTACTTCACGTAAAAAAATGATAGAAAAACTGAATATTGAAGAAATAAAACCTTCAAGCAGAAGATATCCCGCTATAATCTTTGAAAGAGAGCGAGAGGCAGGAGATCAAATTTTAAATGTTGAGAAACTTGCATCTTCAATAGATGGCGAGATTTTATTTCAAAAGGCGAGTATTAACCTGGCCAAAGGAGATAAAGTGGTTTTATTTTCTAAAGACAGTCGTGCAACAACTGCGTTTTATGAGATTATTAATGGATCTCAAAAACCTCTGGAAGGAAAGTATCACTGGGGCATTACAACTACACATTCATATTTACCGGTAGATAATCAGGAGTTTTTTGAAAATGATTTAACGCTGGTTGACTGGTTAAGACAATATGCTAAAACCGAAGAAGAACGTGAAGAAGTTTATGTGCGTGGCTTTTTAGGTAAAATGATATTTTCAGGAGAGGAAGCTTTAAAGACTTCTAATGTGTTATCTGGAGGAGAGAAAGTAAGATGTATGCTTAGCCGTATGATGATGCAGCGAGCTAACGTATTAATGCTTGATGAGCCTACAAATCACTTAGATCTTGAATCAATTACTGCATTCAACAACAGTTTAAAAAACTTTAAAGGCACAATCATTCTCACAACTAGTGATCATGAATTTGCTCAGACTATTGGAAATCGTGTAATTGAACTTAC
>JBALXG010000459.1:0-2800 GCA_036961055.1 Leeuwenhoekiella sp.
GTTTATACGTTAATATTGATACAATGAGCGATTGGGAAGAAGCTGAAAGAATACTCAAAAGGAGAAACTAATTTATGTGTGGCATTGCGGGAATAACTTCAAAAACTAATAAGCGTTCGGCATTAAATGAAATGTTAGATGCTCAGAAACACCGCGGCCCAGATTATACAGGAGTATATATAGATGAAAATTATGCATTTCTAGGGCATAATCGCCTTTCAGTAATAGATTTATCACCCGAGGCAAATCAGCCATTTATAGATAAAAATCAGCGATATCAGCTAGTTTTTAACGGCGAAATCTATAACTACATAGAGCTACGCGAAAGCCTTAAAATCCGGTATGACTTTAAAACGCAATCTGACACCGAAGTTCTTTTGGCAGCATACATTACTCATGGAGAAAATTGTTTAGAACTTCTCAATGGCATGTTTGCTTTTGCGATTTGGGATAGTAAAGAAAAAGAGCTATTTGCTGCACGTGACAGGTTTGGTGTTAAGCCTCTTTATTATGCTTTTAATGGGGACGATTTTTATTTCGCCAGCGAAATAAAAAGTATTTGTGCTGCAATTTCTACTTGTGAACCCAATAGAAAAGTATGGGCAAATTATTTTCTCTACGGAAGTTATGGTCTGCCAGAAGAAACTTTTTATAATGATATTTTACAGTTGCCAGCTGGGAATTCCTTAATCCTAAAAAACGAAAAATTAACTATAAAAAGCTGGTATAATTTCGTCAAAAACGTTCAGAATACTGAAAAAATAGCTGATTTTAAAGCAGCCCAAAAACACTATCTCAAAATCCTTAAAGACGCTATAAATCTCCGTTTTAGAGCAGATGTACCTATAGGTTTTAATGTAAGTGGTGGTCTTGATAGTTCGCTTTTACTTGCTTTGGTTAATAACATGCATGAGGGCAAACATATAAAAGCATACACATTTTATACTGGTGATGAGCGATATGATGAGCTTCCGTGGGTTCAAAAAATGCTTGAGACGGTTGAAAATCCTTTGCAGAAAGTTAAATTGAAAAGTAGTGAAGTTAAAGATTATGCTCAGAAACTGGCAAATAATCAGGATGAGCCTTTTGGTGGTGTTCCTACAATAGCTTACGCTAAAATTTTTGAACAAGCCAGAAAAGATGGCGTCCTTGTTTTACTTGATGGCCAAGGCATGGATGAGCAATGGGCAGGTTATGACTACTATTCTGAAGCTGGAGAAAACAGTATTATACAAGGCATGGATGCAAAAATATCGCCGTATAAATCAGGTTGTATAGGCCAAAAATTGGCCAAATATGCCGAAAAACCTGCTTATCCCACACCTTTTGACAATAGGCTTCAAAATATTCAGTATAGAGATTTGTTTTACACAAAACTTCCACGAGCCCTGCGATTTAATGACAGAATCTCAATGGCAAACAGCACAGAATTACGCGAACCTTTTTTGGATTATAGATTAGTTGAGTTCGCTTTTGCACAGCAGGCTGAGTTTAAAATAAAAGGGGATGTACATAAATATTTTCTGAGAGAACTGGTCAAAGATCTGCTAACTCAGGAATTAACTTGCGCGCCCAAAAGACCCTTGCAAACACCACAACGAGAATGGTTTGCTTCAGATTTAAAACCTTTTATAAATGATCAAATACAAAATCTTAAAAAATCATCGTATGCAGACTGGTTTGACATTGATGCAATAGAGAGTGAATTAATAAAATATGAGGAAGGAGATAATGAAAGTAGTTTTCATGTCTGGCAGTGGGTCAACTTTTCACTTCTTTATAAGTCATAATACTTTCATTGATTCCTATATGTTTATATTTGGCAGTATAAAATCCCCATTTCATTGAATTCAAGAAAAATTTTCATACTTCTTCCAGATGGCGTTGGTTTGCGCAATTTCGCATATACTTCTTTTGTAAAGCAAGGAGAGATACTGGGATGGCAAATCACATTTTGGAATCAAACTCCTTTTGATCTTAAAAAACTAGGATATTCTGAAATTAAACTAGATGGTAAGCCAAAAGCGATTACAGATCTTGTAAAGCGGGCGAAAATAACTGCAGAACTGGATCACTTTACAAATAAATTTGAAGATTCAATTTATCAGAGTTATAAATTTCCCATTAATAAAAGTGGACTAAAATCTTCGATAAAAAATGCTGTAGTTTTTTTCTTAGTTTATTTAAATAAAGGAGAAAAAGGTATAAGCAGGCTACAAAAAAAACTACTCAAATCTGAGGTAGATTCACCTTTTTACAAAGATTGCAAAGAGCTTTTAGAGAAGGAGAAGCCTGATATTGTGTTTTGTACTAATCAACGTCCCGTTGCGGCAATTGCTCCGCTTCTTGCTGCACGTGATCTGGGAATTAAAACCGGATGCTTTATCTTTTCATGGGATAATCTGCCCAAGGCGACTAAAGTTATTGAAACTGATTTTTATCTGGTCTGGAGCGATTTTATGAAGCAGGAGCTGCAAAAGTATTATCCTGAAATAAAAAGCAAGCAGATAGAAGTTACAGGAACGCCTCAGTTTGAAGTTCATTTTAAGGCTGAAACAAAAGTAAGTAAGGAAAGTTTTTACGCTTTACATAACCTTTTGCCAGGACGTAAATATCTCTGCTTTTCTGGAGATGATATTACCACATCGCCACATGATGAGCTTTATTTACGCGATGTAGCGATAGCTGTTAGAAAAATGAATGAGAATGGGGCTAATATTGGCATTATCTTTAGGAGATGTCCTGTTGATTTTTCTGGTAGATATGACAAATTTATAGCTGAATATAAGGACATAATTGT
>JBALXG010000045.1:0-11114 GCA_036961055.1 Leeuwenhoekiella sp.
CTATAACTTTTACCATTAAAGAGAGATAGATCGTATAATTTTCTCAACTGAATAGAATCTTCAACTACCTGACTAGTTGCAACCTGAAAATTAAAAATCAGAAATAGTAGTAATGAAAAGTTTATTATTTTATGTTTCATAGGCTTATTTATTCAGCATTTAACTGCCGCTTATAATTTTCAATATTCTCTTTAGTTTTTTCGTCTATTTCTGGCAATTTAATATCGTCGTATTTTTTTAGTTCCTCCAGCAATATTTTAGCCAGAATTAATCTTGCCGTTGGTTTGTCATCGGCCGGAATTATATACCAAGGAGCATGAAATTTAGAAGTCTCATTAATAGCTTCCTCATAGCATTTTTGATATTTATCCCACAATTGCCGCTCTTTAAGGTCTGCAGCAGAAAATTTCCAGGTTTTATCCTTCTTTTCCAGCCTGCGTAAAAGTCTCTTTTTTTGTTCCTCTTTTGAAAGATGCAAAAAGAATTTAAAAATTATAGTTCCGTTTTGAGAGATATGCTTTTCAAAATTATTAATCTGCTCAAATCGCTGTGCCCAAAATGCATGGTCTACATCTTCAACAGCATTTATTCCCGGAAGATTTTCATTTAGAATATATTCAGGATGAACTCGTGTAACAAGTACGTTTTCATAATGGGTTCTATTAAAGACCCCAAATTTTCCACGTGCAGGTAAAGCTATATAATGACGCCATAAATAATCATGCCCCAATTCTAACTCATTAGGCACTTTGAAGCTATGAACCACGACACCTCTTGCATTAAGGTTTTTAAAGACTTCTCGTATCAGGCTATCCTTTCCCGCTGTATCCATTCCCTGAATACAAATAAGCACAGCATACTTTTTATCTGCGTATAATGTATTTTGAATAGTTGCAAGATCCTTACTTACATCATCAAGTTTATCTTCCAGTTTATGTTTTTTACCAAAATCCTCTTCTGTGTTTATTTCACTTAATTTTATGGGATTGGTAACTTTGTATGCTTCTGCTTTCATAAATTTATTTACTGGCAAATAGTTGAACATCTTCAACAGAAACTTCAGAGCCTCCTAAAATTATAAGACGTTCAATGACATTGCGTAATTCTCTTATATTCCCTGTCCAGTCATACTCCTGTAGCTTCTGTATCGCTTTTGGCGAAAAAGTTTTTAGACAGGTACCCTGTTCTTCTGAGATTTTAGCCGAAAAATGATCTACAAGTAAAGGAATATCTTCCCGACGATCATTAAGAGAAGGTACACGTACCAGAATAACGGCTAATCTGTGATATAAATCTTCTCTAAAGTTTCCTTCTTCAATTTCCTTTTTTAGATTTTTATTGGTCGCTGCGATCACTCGTACATTTACCTTAATATCTTTATCGCTACCTACACGTTGCACCTTATTCTCCTGAAGAGCCCTTAAAACCTTGGCCTGAGCCGAAAGACTCATGTCGCCTATCTCGTCGAGAAATATGGTACCCGCATTAGCCGCCTCAAATTTTCCTGCTCTGTCTTTATTAGCAGAAGTAAAAGCTCCTTTTACGTGGCCAAAAAGCTCACTTTCAATTAATTCTGAAGGTATGGCAGCGCAGTTTACTTCAATAAGTGGTCCTTTAGATCTATCACTTTTTTCATGTAACCAGTGCGCTACTAGTTCTTTTCCCGTGCCATTAGGTCCTGTGATAAGAACACGTGCTTCTGTAGGGGCAACTTTTTCTATAATATCTTTAATATTTTGAATAGCATCACTCTCCCCTATCATTTCATATTGCTTCCCTACTTTTTTCTTAAGCAATGTGTTTTCTGTGACTAGCGACTTTCTATCAACTGCATTTCTTACTGTATTTAAAAGTCGGTTTAAATCTGGTGGTTTTGATATGTAATCAAACGCGCCTAAACGCATTGTATTTACTGCAGTATCAAGGTCGCCATGCCCTGATATCATCACTATAGGAATTTCTGGCTTTATTTTTCGCGTCGCTTCCAGAACTTCCACACCATCCATCTTTGGCATTTTAATATCACAGAGAACAAGATCATAATCAGCTTCCTTAATCTTTTCCATGCCTATAAGACCATCTTCTGCTTCTTCAACCTGATAGTCTTTATTTTCTTCAGACAATATTTTTACCAGTACTCTCCGTATTGCAGCTTCATCTTCTATAATCAGTATCCTTGCCATCTTAAAATTTAAATTTTACACCCGTTCTGAAATAAAACGAATTTTCATCATTTATTGTATAAATCGTATTTCTATCATTATCCCTTACACGAAAATCATTATAAACCGAATGAGTAGCATAAGCATAATATAACAAATGTTTTGTGAAGAAATGTTCATAACCTAAACCGCCAATAACTATTGTCATTGAGATATTCTCTGCTACTTTGTTATCTATAATCATATTTTGCTGAATGTTTGAAAAGAAGTTGTCTAAACTTACAAAAGCCTGAAGCGCATCTTTGTGATTATCATTTAAATAATGCCTTACATTAGTTTTGGGCACACCTAATGTATATGTCCAGTTAGGGTGAAATTCGCGATAATAGTTAATCAATGGTAATGGATAATTACGCCCGGGGGTTGTAGAATAGTTCAACCCTAAAATCCATCGATACGGTTTTGTTGTTGAGGCATCCTTCATATCTTTTATCATATAAACAGAAGCATCATAAATAAAATCATCACTATCTAGTTTTTGCTGAAAGTTAGAATTTATACGAGCGCCAACTTTTGCTCCAAATCTCCAGTTTTCAGAGATTTTAAAAGTGTAACCTAGATAACCATCAATGCGCTGTAAAGAGCTTACGGCATCTTTATCAAAACCTACCGGTACTGCATCTTCTATATTTAAATCCAGATATCTGTATTCAAAACCTACTACTAGAAATTTATTCTTTTCCTTATCAAGAGGAATTGGTAACTGAGCTAAAACACGAAATCTGTTTATTGAGTTTTTAGATTTAGAAAATGGAATATTTAAATATTCAATTCTAGCCAAATCAGTAGTTTGAGCGCTACCTAAGGTTACAAAAAATAAACAGGTAATTCCTGCTAATAAGAGATTTTTCATATATCAGAATTAGGGTTTTGATTTGTATTTGAGTTTGTAGAATAAAAATGTACATCGCGTTGTGGAAAAGGAATAGTAATATTATTCTTCCTAAATTCGTCATCAATACGAAAGCGTATTTCACTTTTAATACGCGGGGCTACAAAACTGTCGTTAATGAAAAAATAAACACCAAAAAGTAGGGAAGAATCGCCAAAATCTTCGAATAAAACAGCCGGTTTCGGACTTTTTATAGCTCCATTTTGACGCAAAGCACAATCTAATAAAATCTTTTTTACTAATGAAGTATCACTGCCATAAGCCACACCTACTTTTACAGATTCACGGGTGGTTTTATGATTTTGCGTATAGTTGTATATAGTATCACTTACAAATTTATGATTAGGCACAATTATGACCTTATCATCACGTGTTAACGCTCTGGTAGTTCTAAGATTAATTTCAAAAATCCTTCCCACTTTATCATCAACTTCAACTACGTCGCCCACTGCCAAAGATTTGTCAACTATGATAAATATACCTCCAATAATATCCTGAAATAATTCCTGTAATGCCAGACCTAAACCAACAAAAAGAGCTGCAGATGCTGTGATTAAAACGGTAACATCAATCCCTGACGCACTTAATGTAATAAGGATTACAACCAGGTAAACTACATATTTAAAAAATTTAAATATGCTTATAAACTTAAGTTCATTCTCCTTGTCCATTTTGCGAGTTATAAAACTTCGCATACCACGCAAAAGGAGGCTGGTGACAATAAAAATAAGAATGACAAGCAGCAATTGACCTACAGTAAAAACTATTGCTTTTTCACCGTGGCCCAAATTAATACTTAGATCAAAAAAGTCCAGAATACTACCCCAAATATCTTCTTCTATGACATCTTTTACCTTGTCAACATCAACATGAACTTTGTCTTTTAGATCTTCCTGCTGCATAGAAATAATCTAATATTTTAACCATTTAATTATTTCTCTATAGGTAGGTTTTTTACCATACATTAAAATTCCCACTCTATAAATTTTTGATCCAAACCAAACTGTAAAAATAAAACTGGCCACAAGAAGTGTAATTGATATTGCCAGCTGCCACCATGGCACTCCAAAGGGTATTCTCATTAACATCACAATAGGAGATGTTAATGGGATAATTGAAAATGCCGTAGAAATGGTTCCGTTAGGATTTTCAATTACAGAAAACAAACCTACATATATTGCCAGCATAAGCGGCATTATTATAGGTAGCATAAATTGTTGTGTGTCTGTCTCACTATCTACTGCCGCGCCAATAGCCGCATAAAATGAGCTGTATAAAAAATACCCGCCTATGAAATAAACTATAAAGTATAAGGCAAGCTTCAGAAGAGGAAGATTTAAAATATCCAGTACAATCAGTTCAATTTTATCGAGATCTGTAGCTCCCATATTACCTACAGGATTTTGGGTAGAAGTAGGATCTAACCCAAGGTATGCTGTAAGAATAAACAAGAGTGTCCCTCCTATTAAAATCCAAATGCTAAATTGTGTAATTCCCGCTAAGGTGGTTCCTATAATTTTGCCCATCATGAGCTTAAATGGCTTAACTGAAGATATTATAACTTCGATAATGCGATTTGTTTTTTCTTCAATGACACTACGCATAACCATATTGCCATAAATAATGATAAACATCATTAAAAGATACCCGGCAGCACCACCAAAACCTGCCTTAATCCAGTTTGATACTTTAGAAGTACGCTCGCCTGTAAAATTTTCTATATTAATTGAAACAATAGTTTTTGACTGATCAATCAAATCGAGGTCTACTCCCCGATCTATGAGCTTTTCATCTGTAAGTTTTTTTTCAATCTGCTGCTCCATACCCTCCAGAGTTGCAAAGGCAGGTACTTCATCACCATAAAATTTTACTGTACTCGGCTGTTTTTTAACATCTTTAGGAATATATAAAAGACCGTAATATGTATTTTCCTTCACAATATCTAATCCGCTTTCAAGTCCTGCGGGAGAAAGATCAAGAAAATCAAGTGTTTCTGAACTTTCAAAGTCTTTATAAAACAATCCCGATTCATCAACAACCACAATTGTGCGCTTTGAATCCTGATTAACCTGAGTAAGATAAATTATAAGCATAATCATACCCACACCAATTAGTGGACTCAAAAAAGTCATTACTATAAATGACTTATTGCGTACTCTGGCATTATACTCTCTTTTTATTATTAACCCTAAAACTCCCATTAGTTAGCGTTTACATTTTCTATGAATATTTCGCTCACAGTAGGAATCACTTCAACAAAATGATTGACTGATGCTTTATTTGTAAGATACATCAACAATTCGTTTGCTGTCATATTATCTGGTATTTTCACTTTTACTTTAAGATCATTTTCATGTATTGTATTGAATGTTGCGGGAGTAACTTCCCAGTTATCTGTCATTTCCCTGAGTAAAGTGCCCTGTAAATTTTCAAGACTTGACAGACTATCGTCAGATGTTTCTAACCCAATTTCAAATGTATTTGATCTGTAATTACGCTTTATTGTAGCAAGATTACCGTCCAGAACTTTATTAGACTTATGTATTAAGGCTATATGATCACACATTTCTTCAACAGACTCCATACGATGTGTCGAAAATATAATTGTTGCTCCATCTTCTCTCAGTTTAAGGATCTCATCCTTAATTAAAATGGCATTTATAGGGTCAAAACCACTAAAAGGCTCATCAAAAATAAGAAGTTTAGGACCATGAAGTACAGTAACTATAAACTGAACCTTTTGAGCCTGCCCCTTAGATAACTCCTGTATTTTTTTGTCCCACCAGCCATCCATGCCAAGTCTTTTAAACCAATAACTGCTTTTTGCCTTAGCATCTGCTTTGGACATTCCCTTGAGCTGAGCAAGATATAAAACCTGCTCGCCTACTTTCATTGATTTATATAAGCCGCGCTCTTCAGGCATATAACCAATATTCATAATATGCTTATTTTGAAGTGGCTCTCCGCCCAAATATACCGCGCCCTCGTCGGGCATAGTAATTTGATTAATAATGCGTATCAAAGTAGTTTTACCTGCACCATTAGGACCTAAAAGTCCAAAAACGCTTCCTTCAGGAACAGATATCGATAAGTCATTGAGCGCCGTGTACTTGCCAAATTTCTTAGAAACATGGTCTGCAGCAAGGAGGTCATTCATAAATAGAAAAATATTGGCTAAAGATATTGAAAAGCTTTGAGGGAATATGCCTCTTAAGATTAATTTAGTATCAATCCTTTTTAAAACAAAAACCCACCCTTAATTTACATCAAGGATGGGAAAAAAATTGCTATGAAAAAGAAAAATATCACTAATAAGATATTAGTGATATTCAAATATACACATTTTTCTTAATATGGTGTTAATTTAAGAAAACATATCTTTTACTTTTTCAAAAAAGGATTTGTCCTCTTTCTGAGGTTTTGGAGCAAAATTGTCATCCATAACCATTTTCTCAAAGAAATCCTTTTGTTCTTTGTTTAAATCTTTAGGAGTCCACACATTAACATGAACTAAAAGATCTCCCTTACCGTATCCATTTATTGAAGGAATCCCTTTACCTCTTAAGCGCAGAATCTTACCGCTTTGCGTACCTTCATCAATTTTGATACGCACTTTACCAGTAACGGTATCTATTTCTTTACTTGTTCCTAAAATTGCTTCGGGAAAACTTACGTACAAGTCATGGTGCAAGTTATCGCCTTCTCTTTTAAGAGTGGCATGCTCAAGCTCTTCAATCACTACTAATAAATCTCCAGGAACGCCATCACCGGGCGCTTCATTACCTTTATTTGAAACTTTAAGCTGCATACCTTCAACCACACCTGCGGGAATTTTTATAGAAACAGATTCATCTATAGTTTTCATTCCCTGAGCATCTGCATCAGATGGTTTTTTGTCAATTACCTGACCAGCACCACCACACGTAGGACATGTAGTTGCTGTTTGCATACGTCCTAAAATAGTATTGGTAACACGTGTTACCTGCCCGGCACCGCCACAAGCAGAACAAGTCTTATATGTGGTTCCGCTAGCTTGTTTTTTACGCTTTACTTTAATTTTCTTTTCAACACCGTTAGCAATTTCTTCCAGAGTAAGTTTTACACGTATGCGTAAATTACTTCCTTTAACTCTGCGTTGACCGCCAAAACCTCCTCCAAAGCCTGAAAAACCTCCTCCGCCACCGCCAAAAGCGCTACCGAATATATCACCAAACTGACTGAATATATCGTCCATATTCATGCCGCCACCTGCACCACCAAAGCCGCCGCCTTCAAATGCCTGGTGACCGTATTGATCGTAACGCGCGCGTTTATTCTCATCACTAAGAACTTCGTAAGCCTCTGCTGCTTTTTTAAACATCTCTTCTGCAGTAGAATCTCCCGGATTTTTATCTGGGTGAAATTCTATTGCTTTCTTACGATATGCCTTTTTAATTTGAGCCGTTGAAGCATCTTTGTTTATTCCTAATATTTCGTAATAATCTTCTTTCATGAAATTTTGCTATTCAGTTTTTAGATTTCTTAATCAAATTGACAGGTTTTTATTGACCTACAACAACTTTTGGAAATCTAATAATTCTATCTCCCATCATATATCCCTTCTCTACGACAGCTACCACTTTACCTTTAAGCTTATCATTAGGAGCAGGAATTTGAGTAATAGCCTCATGAAGTTCTGCATCAAAAGCATCGCCCTCTCCCACTTCCATCTCAGTAAGACCTTTAGCTTTTAAAGTCTCTCTAAGTTTATTGCTAATAAGCTCTACGCCTTTAGTAAGATTTTTATCCTTTGCTTTGGCAATTTCTACCATTGCACGGTCAAAATCATCAAGTACGGGTAGCATTGCCTGCATAACATCTTGTCCTGCAGTTTTGTAAAGATCAATCCTCTCTTTAGAAGTACGCCTCTTATGATTTTCAAAATCTGCAAATAATCTTAAAAATTTATCTTTTTCCTTTTCAAGATCAGCTTTATAAGCAGCTATTTGGGACTCTTCAGTTTGCTCCTCAAGCACCTCATCTATAACTTCATCAACCTTTGATTCTACAGTATTAGTATCTTTTGTATCTTCTGATTGGTTTTGAACCACATCTTCGTTGTTATCTTTTTGACTCATTGCGTTATTCTGATTTTTAGTTGTTATGTCAAAAGTGTTGCCAATTCATTAAAAATGTCAAAATGTCACGGCTATATTTTATATTTTAATTATGATGTTTTAGATAGAATTCTACTACTTTTGCGGCTTAATTAACACTTAAAACTAACACTATGAAAACAAGACTTTTAACTCTTTTTACAATGGCCGCTATCTTTACTGCCGTTGTTTCTTGTAAAAACGATAAGAAGCATGAAACTGAAGCTGTAGATGCTGAAACTGCTGCGATGACCACACCTGCTGCAACTAAATTTATGGTAGATAAAGAATCTTCTATGATTGAGTGGGAAGGTAAAAAACCTACTGGAACTCATGAAGGAACTGTAAAAATAGAATCTGGTGTTGTAAAGGTTGAAGGAGACTCAATAAGCGGTACTTTTTTAATTGACATGACCAGTATTGTTGATACAGATCTTGAAGGTGAGCAAAAAGCTAATCTTGAAAATCATTTAAAAGGTACTGTTGAAGGTAAAGAAGGTGACTTTTTTAACGTTCAAAAATACCCAACAGCTGCTTTTGAAATTACTGGAATTACTGAAAAAGATGGTAAAAAAATGATGGCAGGTAATCTTACTATTAAAGACACAAAGAAAAATGTTGAATTTCCTTTTACTTCTGAAGTTTCTGGTAATACAATGACTTTAAAGTCTGAGCCATTTACTATTGATCGTACTGAATGGAATGTAAACTACGGTTCAAAATCTGTGTTTGATAACTTAGGTGATAAATTCATCAATGATGATATTCAACTTGTTATTGACATTACAGCAAAACAACAAATGTAATATTTGTTTCAAATAAACTTCAAGCCCGGATGTACTCCGGGCTTTTTTATTTTAGAAGATTTTCTAAAGCTTTAATGATCTTTTCAAATTTGAATATATATCCTTCACTAATTATTTTATCAGAGCTCACTAATTGACTTTCGAGCACTATAGCAGACATTTCGCCCAGCGCAGCTTTTAATGCAAATTGTGGCACATTAGGAAGCCATAACGGCTTATTTAGAACCTTAGCAACCTCTTTAGTCAATTCATCATTAGTAACAGGATATGGAGCACATGCATTATAAATTCCTATAAGTCTGTATTGAAGACAATGTGTAAATATACCGGCAAGATCATCTATATGAATCCATGATTGCCATTGCTTTCCTGAGCCCAACGGTGCACCTACATAAAATTTAACTGGTTTAATAAATTGCGGCAACGCGCCATCTTCTTTTGCCAGCACCACACCAACGCGTATTTTTGTAACAACAATATCAAGACTTGAAAAAAGATTTGCAGCTTCTTCCCATTTTTTGACCACTTCACCCAGAAAACTGGGATTATAATCAGGGAAACTCTCACCGTACGTATATGTAAATGAACTGGGATAAGCTCCTATAGCGCTTGCTGAAATAAATTGAGCAACTTTATGTTTTATTGAAGACAAACTTTGATAAAGCAACTTTGCTGATTCTATTCTACTTTCAATAATCTTCTGCTTATGATCATCAGTCCATTTTTGAGCAATACTCGCCCCTGCAAGGTGAATAATGGCTTCAACCTCATCAAAACACGCCTCGTTAATTTCACCCTTACCGGGATTCCATAAAAACCCTTTATAGTTATTTTTGGTTTCAATCTTTTTCTCACTTGTAGTTAAATAGTTTACATCTATATCCCGCTCATGTAATAATGCAGTAATTGCTTTGCCTATAAGCCCGGTAGCCCCAGTAATTAAAACGCGCATATTTTGTTTTTAACGAAGTTACGTTCAAAGTCTTACCACTTTACTTCTTTTAGAATAGGTTTAACAAGTTGATATTAGTATCTATTAGAAAATTAATAACATCAAAATCAATTTGCATACCGCGAGCTGTCGACTTATCTTTAAAATCCCAAAAATCACTATGAAAAGTCTATTTTTTGCCCTTATTTCCGGATTTTTATTAGCCTTGGGCTGGCCTACATATGGTTTCCCATTATTACTATTTTTTGGTTTTGTACCACTACTTCTGGCAACAAAGTCTATAAGAGAATCTCAAAAAAAGTATAGTGGCTGGCGGGTTTTTGGTCTGGCCTATATAACTTTTTTCATATTTAATATTTGCACAACCTGGTGGTTGTATTATTCAACAGCCTTTGGTATGTGGTTTGCAGTTTTGTGCAATGCACTTCTAATGGCTACCGTATGGCAACTATTTTATTTTGTTAGTAAAAAACAATCCTCAAAAATAAGTCTTCTATTTCTCGTGAGTTTGTGGATGCTTTTTGAAGAACTACACCTTAACTGGGAATTTTCATGGCCATGGCTAAATCTTGGTAATGCATTTGCTACCTATACGAGCTGGATACAATGGTATGAATACACGGGAACCTTTGGCGGGACATTGTGGATCTGGTTAGGAAATATCATTGTTTTTTCGGCTATAGTTAAATACAAAATCATTCCTAAAAAACCTGTGATTATAAAAGCTGTAGTGCAACTGGCTATTCTATTAATTGTTCCCATAGGGATTTCTGAATATATATTGTCAAATTATGTAGAAGAAGAAAATCCAGTAAATGTTGTTATTCTTCAACCAAATATTGACCCTTATACCGAAAAGTATAACACAACAAACGATCGTATAGCCGACTTACTTTTTGCTCAGGCGAAAGAAGTGTTAACTCCGGAAACTGACTTTTTAATAGCTCCGGAAACGGTACTCGCCGAAGGAATGGGCGTTAATCTTCGTAATTTTGAATATTCTCCAGAAAAACTGAAAGCGACGCAGTTTTTAGCTCAATATCCCAATCTTAATTATTTGGCCGGCATTCAGTTTTACCGGCTTTACCATAACAAAAAGGAAATTAT
>JBALXG010000460.1:0-2790 GCA_036961055.1 Leeuwenhoekiella sp.
CTGGTGAAAATTCTGCTTCAGCTAAAACGCAAATTGTAAATTCTGCATCTCAAAAATCAGCTAAAAACGGTCAAAAATCGGGCTTAACTGATGAAAATTCGGTTGCTGCTAATGAAGCTAAAAAAAATACAGATAATACTAAAAACGATGCAATTTCGCAGTCAAATTCAACAGAATCAAAATCGGCCGTAAACGTTCAAAAATCGGTTGTTTCTAGTGAAAATTTAGCCGAAACTAAAATTGCCTCTACTACTAAATCTAAGGAAGATGAAACCACTGAAAAATCACTTTTTGATTTAGAAAAAGAAAAGCAAGCAGATGAACTTGCAGATGTTGAAGAGGAAGAATCAAAGCGCTGGGGCGTTTCCCCACTTATCGCGCCAGTATATTACAATAGTTTTGGTGGTTCTGGTATAGATCCTCAATTTCAGGATAATTCTAAAAGTGGGGAGGTTAATATGAGTTATGGCCTTCAGGTGAGTTATGCTGTTAGTGAAAAATTGACCATACGCACTGGGGTAAATAAAGTCGATTTAAGTTACAACACAAATAATATAGGTGTCTCAACAGATTTTGAAGCCAGAACGATTAGCAGTATTAATTATGATAAAAGTGCAGAAATAATTGAGCTAAGTACTAATAATAATAGAACTGCGAGTTTTGCACCGGCAGCCAGCGAAATTAAATCAAATAATATTTCAAACGGAAAACTTCATCAAAGTCTGGGTTATTATGAAGTACCTATGGAAATAGAATATGCGATTATAGATAAAAAAGTTGGTCTTCAGGTGATTGGTGGTGTAAGCACTTTATTTTTAAATGCTAATAAAGTTTCAATAGAAGAAGGTGATTTTACCACACCTTTAGGATCGTCTAACAGCTTAAATGATGTTAGTTTTTCTACAAATATAGGTTTAGGTATTGATTATAAAATCAGCAAAATGTTTCAGTTTAATCTGGAACCCATGTTTAAATATCAAATCAATTCCTATACAAATACGGTAAGTGATTTTAAGCCTTATTATATGGGGCTTTATACTGGAGTAAGCATTAAATTTTAATTTGAAAAAGGAGAATATCTAAAAGCCGCCCCTTGCTAAGGCGGTTTTTCTATTTTTTATCTGCGAGTAATTCCTCATAAATTACATTAAAAGTCTCAGCGCGCAACTCTCTTCTCTCTGATGTATCTCTACCGGCGGTAGGAATAAAAGGAAGTACTTTAACACGCATCTGCCCCGGAGAACCTGAGAAAAAATCATAGGAAAAGCGCTTTTTATTATCATAAAAAACCAATGGCACAACAGGAACCTGATGTTCTAAAGCCAGTCTAAAGGCGCCATCTTTAAAAGTATCAAGTACAAGATTGCGATCATCAGGAATACCACCTTCTGGAAAAATACAAATACTTAAACCACGCCTGAGCTTTTTTTGAGCGCTTTCAAAAACCGCCATTCTACTTTTAGGATCTCCCCTGTCTACCAGAATACATGTTCTTTTGTAAAAGAAACCGAAAATTGGGAATTTTGCCAATTCTTTTTTACCTACAAATACAAAGGGATTACGCACAGCGTGCAGCATGAGCATAATGTCAACGATAGAAGTGTGATTTGCCACATACATGTAGCTTTTGCCTTTTTGAGTTTCTTCAAGGCGTTTTACCTTTGGCATAAATCCCATCCCATAAAGAATAATCTGCGCCCAGACCCGGGCTAATTTAAAATAATAGGGATACCAACTTTCTTTAGCAATAGAAACAATTAAAAGCGGAAACATTAATAATATAGGAAGAACAAGCAATGTATAAAACCAGATACGCCAAATAAAAATAAAAAAGTTCCTGATTAATTTCATTTACGGGTTTTTACATTTTGGTTGCAATATACATATGGACTTGCCTTTTCACCTTCCAAAAATAGGAATTTTAAAATCAGTTACTCCATCAAAAAAAGTAACTTTGCACAAATTTAAAATAGCAGATGTCAAGAATATTAACGGGCGTACAAAGTACAGGAACACCACATTTGGGTAATCTTTTAGGTGCAATCATTCCCGCCATAAAATTGGCCAATGAACCACAAAATGAATCGTTTTTGTTCATTGCAGATATGCATTCTCTTACACAGATAAAAGATGGTGAGACTTTGCGTTACAATACATATTCTACTGCTGCAACCTGGTTAGCTTGCGGACTTGACATTACAAAAACTATTTTCTATCGTCAAAGTGATATCCCTCAGGTTACTGAACTTACCTGGTATTTAAGTTGTTTTTTTCCGTATCAGCGATTAACACTTGCTCATGGTTTTAAAGATAAAGCAGACCGTCTGGAAGATGTAAATACCGGCTTGTTTACATATCCCATGCTTATGGCGGCAGATATACTTTTATATGATGCCGAAATTGTGCCTGTGGGTAAAGATCAATCGCAGCATCTGGAAATGACTCGCGATGTTGCTTCCCGTTTTCATGCCCAAATGGGCGAAACATTTGTGATTCCTGAAGTAAAACTGAATGATGATACTATGTACATCCCCGGAACTGATGGGGCAAAAATGAGCAAAAGTAAGGGCAACATTATCAACTTGTTTCAAACTGATAAAAAATTGCGAAAGCAGATTATGAGTATTGCAACAGACAGTACGCCGCTTGAAGATCCAAAAAATCCTGATACCTGTAATGTTTTTGCGATCTATAAATTAATTGCTTTGCCAGAAGAAATTGAAACTATGCGCGCGAATTATACAGGCGGCAATTACGGTTATGGTCACGCCAAAACCGCTTTGTATGAAA
>JBALXG010000461.1:0-2783 GCA_036961055.1 Leeuwenhoekiella sp.
TAAGGTCACTGAAATTTTAAATAGCGACCAAAGCGATATAGATTTTGTTAATGAAAAAGGATTTACACCATTAATAATAGCAAGCTACAACGGCTTTGTTGAAATGAGTAAACTGATACTTGAGAAAGGAGCTAATATAAATCATCAGGATGATTCAGGTAATACCGCCATAATGGGTGTTTGTTTTAAAGGAAATGAGGAAGTGGTAGACTTATTATTAAGTTGGAATGCAGACTTAAATATTCAAAACTTAAACGGTGGAACGGCTTTAATGTTTGCAGCAATGTTTGGTCACGAAAGCATATTTGAGAAGCTGGTGAAAAGCGGTGCAGATTTGAGGGCCAGAAATGCTATGGGATTAAATGCAATTGATTTGGCTGCACAACAAGGCAACCAGTCTATGGCAGATCTTATTTATAATCTAAGTTTAACTTATTAATTTTAAGATATGTTTAATAGTTTTAGTCAGTTTACTAAATAATAGAAGGTGATTTAATACGTTCTTATTCTGTATTTAGCTTTAACGCCTTAATATATTGTTTGTAAATTTGTGCGTTAAAAACAATATAAGCATGATTATAGCCAAGACACCTGAGGAAATTGAATTGATGAGAGAGAGTGCCCTAATAGTTTCAAAGACGTTGGGCATGCTGGCATCAGAGGTAAAACCAGGTGTTACTACGCTTCACCTTGACAAACTAGCAGAAGAATTTATACGTGATCATGGTGCAGAACCAGGATTTCTGGGAATGTACGATTTCCCTAATACCTTATGCATGAGTCCTAACGATCAGGTTGTACATGGTTTCCCCACAGATAAACCGCTTATTGAGGGAGATATAATATCAATAGATTGTGGAGCTTTTAAAAATGGCTTTTATGGCGATCACGCGTATACTTTTGAGGTAGGTGAAATAGATCCTGAAATTAAAAAGTTACTGGAGGTAACTAAAGAATCATTATATATTGGTATAGCAGAATTTAAAGCAAATAATCGCGTAGGTGATGTGGGATTTGCCATTCAAAACCATTGTGAGAATCACGGTTACGGAATAGTACGTGAATTAGTAGGACATGGGCTAGGCAAAAAAATGCATGAAGATCCGGAAATGCCTAATTATGGGCGTCGTGGTCGCGGTAAGAAATTTATTGAAGGAATGGTGGTTGCCATAGAGCCTATGGTTAATCTGGGCACGCATCGCATAAAACAACACAGAGATGGCTGGACCATCACGACCCGAGATAATAAAGCTAGTGCGCATTTTGAACATGATGTCGCATTAGTAGATGGAAAACCAGAACTTTTATCAACTTTTAAGTATATTTATAAGGCGCTAGGAATCGATAGCAATGAAGAAGAACCTTTCCGTGCCAAACAACTTACAACTTAATCACTACCTATTTGAATCATGCAATTAGAAACATGGATAAACTACCGTGAAGATGATTGGGAAGACGGCTATTATATTGGGTTATCCAATTACGGCAGAATGCGCAGCTACGTCAATAATTCCCAGGGAAATATCATTGCAGGTGGAACAATAAACGGCTATACCACCCTAAATATTAAGCTTAATAATGGCAAAAGAAGAAATTTTTATCTGCATAAAATTCTTGCCACTGCTTTTCTAAAGCCTAAGGATAATGAGAAATCTGTAATTCACATTAACCATGATAAGCAAGATAACAGATTGGTTAATCTAAAATGGGTCACACACAAAGAGCGGTATGCCCATCAAAAAACCAGTCCGCTTGATATTAAGCGTCGTACTTCGGGAAAAAGACATTATACTAAGTTAAGTTATGCTGAAGCTAAAATTCTTAAGAAAAAATTACTCGATCCTAATAGGCGTACGCGCTTGCGCATTTTAGCCAAACAGTTTGGAGTTTCAGAAATGCAGCTACATCGTATCAAAACAGGAGAAAACTGGGGCGATCTTGAAGTATGATTAAAACTTTATTTAAGAAATCTCTTAATTTAATTCCCAGACCTTTACTTATACGCTTAAGTTATTTAGTACGCCCTTTTTTTGCACTTGCGCTCAAAGGCAAAAAATATACTGATCCTATAGATGGTAGAAGTTTTTCAAAATTTTTACCTTATGGTTATGAGAATGTGAGAGAAAATGTACTCTCACCTTCTACCCTTTCACTAGAACGTCACCGCCTTCTTTGGTTGTATTTACAACAAAAAACTTCTTTCTTTTCAAAACCTTTAAAAGTTTTACATTTTGCACCTGAGCAGGCCTTTTATAAGCGCTTTAGGAAACTCAAAAATCTGGATTACACAACAACAGACCTTAACTCACCATTAGCTGATGTAAAAGCAGATATATGCAATTTACCTTTTGAAAGCGATAGCTATGATATTATTTTTTGTAATCACGTATTAGAGCACATCCCAGATGACGTTAAGGCTATGCAGGAATTATATAGGGTTTTAAAACCTAGCGGAATGGCGATACTGCAAATTCCACAGGAGCTAGATCGTGCAGAAACTTTTGAAGACAATACAATTACAGATCCTAAAGAGAGAGCCCAAATTTTTGGACAGTACGATCACGTGCGGGTTTACGGCCGTGATTATTTTGATAAGCTGAGAAAAATCGGCTTTAAAGTTGCAGAAATCGACCTCACAGCCCAATTATCGGCAGAAGAAGTAGAAAAATATTGTCTTGCCAAAGGCGAAATTCTCCCAGTCTGTTCTAAATAATTAGATTACTTTTCCAGATATTTATCAAATCCGCCAGACATATAAACTTTAGTACTGTCGTGATCTGCAT
>JBALXG010000462.1:0-2775 GCA_036961055.1 Leeuwenhoekiella sp.
GATAATTTTCAGGAAGTTTCTCACCCTCAATCCAGGCCTGTTTTACCGTCTTTAAAACCTTTTTCATTTCTTTAAAAACAGATTTTTTTTCAGTTGTAGTTAGGTTCTTTATATTAGTTTTAGGATGAATTTTGCATTGAAAAAGAATTTCATCAGCATATAAATTTCCTATACCGGCAATCCATTTTTGATCCATCAACATACCTTTTATAATTCCTGTTTTACCAGAAATCAACTCCATAAATTGTTTTTTATTTTACCGCCAGTGCATCTGGACCCAGTTGATGATCTTTTTGAAATTTCTCCAGACTATCAGACAAATACAGTTTTCCAAATTTCCTTGGGCACACAAAAGATAAGCGTGAATGATCATCAAAAATTAAAGTCAGGTGCGCATGTTTAGGCATTTCATCATGCTGATAGTATTGCAGTTTTCCGCTCATCCCAAAATGCATCACCAGAATTCCTCCTTTTTTCAAATGGAAACACAAATATTTTCCTAACCTGTCAGTACTTTCTAACACGTTATGTAAAAGTGTTTTTTTCAAATTGCGTTTGGGAATCCTGGAAGACTTTTGAATCCCCAAATTGTAAGGCGGTAATTTTTTTATGAAGTGCCGTAGCATCGGCATATTCCTTTTGATAAGCTACTTCCGGTAATTCAGGCATTTTCTTTTCAAGATAAAACACGTGTTGTTAAAACGAAAATTCTCTAATGGAATTTTTATTAGACTTTTAAAATAACTTCAACTGCCCGTCCTTATATTGCTCATGTAATTCAAGATTTAAAGGAGCGATTTCTCTGCCGGCCAAGTATTTTTTACGCGCTAGCTGAATCTGAATTTTAATCTGCTCTGCAAATTCACCTGCACCACGCATTCTTCGGCCAAATTTAGAATCATTTAATTTACCGTCATGACATTCGGCTATTTGGTGTAGAACTTTGTCAGCTCGATCTGGCAATGCCTTTCTAATCCAGTCTTCAAAAATTGTCGCAATCGCGCCATTTAGTCTTACAACCGTATATCCTACAGATTTTGCCCCACAGTCTGCAGCTCTTTTTACTAACGGAAAGATTTCATGACTATTAATACCGGGAATAATGGGCGCCATCATAACGCGAACAGGAATGTTATTATCAGAAAGTATCTTGACTGCTTCAAAACGCCTTTTAATTGTCGCCGTACGCGGTTCAAGTAAGCGGCGTGTCTCTTCACTTAAAGAGGTTATAGAAATATTAACCTGAATAAGATTGTCTTTAGCCAGTTCTTTTAAAATATCAAGATCCCTGATTATTAATGCATTTTTGGTGATAATCCCTACCGGATGGCGATATTTTAGCATTAGCTGAAGTAATTTTCGGGTGATCTCCAGCTTTTTTTCTATAGGTTGATAGCAATCTGTATTTCCGGAAAGTACAATAGGATAGGCTTTCCAGCTTTTTGAAGATATTTTTTTCTGCAGCAACTCTACAGCATTTCTCTTGACCAGAATTCTACTTTCAAAATCCAGACCGGCATCATAACCCCAGTATTCATGAGAATTACGCGCATAGCAATATACACAGCCGTGCTCACAACCCTGATACGGATTAAGCGAAAAACCCATCCCCACATCTGGACTTTCTACTTTGTTTACAATGGTTTTAGGAAATGTATCCAGATAAAGCGTACGCTGATTTTCCGGCTCCTCTCCTTCCGAAGCACAGAAGTTTAAAAAATCATCGCGCGTTTCATGACTATGTGCAGAAAAGCGATTATCTACATGCTTTTGAGCTCCCCTTCCCTTTATATGCTTCTCATTCTCCATACATCAAAAATAGTAATAATTCCTAATATACGGAATATTTCCTAATTTTGATTTAATTGAATTATGTCAAATAAGTTATGCTCCGGGAAAATCTGCTTTTCTTTTTTCCAGAAATGCGGTTGTTCCTTCCTTAAAGTCTTCCGTGCCAAAACAAGCTCCAAAAGCTTCAATTTCTGCTGAAAAACCGTCTGTTCCACTAGTAAAACCTGCATTTATTGCCTTAATAGCTGCCTTAATAGCTACGCTGGAATTTTTGGCAATTTTATTACCTATTTTCTCAGTAAAAGGCAGCAATCCTTCTCTGGCGGTTACGTGATTTACCAAGCCGTATTGTAAAGCTTCGTTAGCATCAATCATTCCTGCAGTAAAAATCATTTCCATAGCTCTGCCTTTACCTACAAGTTGTGGTAAGCGCTGTGTACCGCCGTAACCGGGAATAAGCCCCAGAGAAACTTCCGGTAAACCCATTTTTGCATTATCGCTTGCAATTCTAAAATGTGCTGCCATAGCAAGCTCTAATCCGCCGCCCAAAGCAAAACCATTAATCGCCGCGATGACCGGTGTTCCCAGATTTGCAATAAAATCAAATAATATTTCCTGCCCTTGTCTGGCAAGTTTACTTCCTTCAGCTACTTCAAAATCTGAAAATTCACTTATGTCTGCGCCGGCTACAAATGCTTTTTCACCGCTTCCCGTTAAAATGATAAACTTAGTATCAACATCCTCGTCAGCTTTCGCGAAAGCATTATGAAGTTCCTGAATGGTTTCCTTATTGAGAGCGTTGAGTTTTGCAGGTCTGTTAATCGTTATTAAAACGTAATTATCTTCTTCTTGATAAAGGATGTTATTATAGCTCATTTGGCAGGTTTTTGAAGGTTTTAGGTCGATTTTTTAGATCTCAAGCTATTCTACTTTAGGGAAAGAAACTTTAAAAACGGTGCCTTTCCCCAGGTGTGAAGTAAAAGT
>JBALXG010000463.1:0-2773 GCA_036961055.1 Leeuwenhoekiella sp.
TAAATCACTAACAACGGTTTTGTAAAAAATCGCTCGCTGCCAGTTTATTTTGAGTTCATCTAAAATTTCAGGAATGTCTGGTTTAAGCGCATCAGACGATGGTAACAAAAATTTCTCAGCTTTATATTTTTTCAAAATAGGAGCCATTTCTGCAAAAGTGCGTTTGCCTACATATATCTTACGCTTGCGATAGACTACATATTTTTGAAGATAGTAGGCGACAGCTTCACTTTGACAGAAATATTTTAAAGAGTCTGGCACTTTAAAACGCATCTCTTCTGCGATTCTAAAGAAATGATCCACAGCATTGCGACTTGTTAATATTATAGCAGAAAAATCTTTTAAATCAATCTTTTGATGGCGTACATCTTTTCCCGAAACCCCTTCAACATGGATAAACGGAATAAAATCAATTTTTACGCGTTTTTTTTCTTCTAGATCAAAATAGGGAGAGTTTTCTACTTTTGGCTCTGGTTGGGAGACCAAAATTGTCTTCACTTTCATAGATTATACATTTTTTAATGCTTAAACATCAATGCTAAGCAACTTAAATAAAATGAAATAGGGGGCAATTTCAAAAGCGCAAAGGTACAAAATAAAATAAAAGAGATGGCTGTATATTAACTTTTCGTACTTTTTCAAAGTATTGAACAGGCTTACACCGTTTAAAAGAAGCAATACACCTATAATAATTTTTATTGCCAGAGGATCAGGTTCAAAGGTGTAAATGAGCAACGCATTTACCGGGATTAAAAGTATAGCAAAATAATTGCGATATACCAACTTGTGATAATGATAAATCTCTACTTCTTTCTCACCATTAAAGAGTACAGCAGCCATTTTTTCAGTTAAATACTTTACTCCTATAAATAGACTGTAAAATAAAAACACGCGTAAAAAAAGGAGGGAGGAAGGTGTGGTATTATTTAAAAGGCTAAAATCTTCTGCTACAATAAATAAAAAAAGTGAAATTGAAAGTAACTGAACGGTAAAGAGTAATAAATTGAAAGGATTTTCAAACTTTATTTCCTGACTACTCTTTATTAGATATTTTTGATTGACCACCAGTTCAATAAAATCTATAAAATAACTTTCATAGGCAAGTTTTACTACAGCCAGTAAAAGCAGGCATGAGACGAGGATTAACGTGGTCCAGTCATTATTTAATATGATACGTTCTACAGCCTCCACAAGCAATTTTTGAGATAGCCAAAATTAGTATAAATACGCGAGTTTGATCAAATACCTACATAGTTTATAATATCAAAATAAGTACATTTGTGCCAAATACTTATTGATGGCTCGTTCGCTCGTCGTAATCCCTACATATAACGAAGCAGAAAATATAGAGAAACTTATACGCAACGTTTTTGCACAGCAACGTGCCTTTGCAATACTTGTGGTAGATGATAATTCTCCTGATGGAACCTCGCAGATTGTCCTTGCCTTACAGCAGGAATTTGCAGATCGTTTATTTTTGCTGAAAAGGGCTGGTAAGCTGGGTTTGGGAACTGCGTATACTAGTGGTTTTAAGTGGGCACTAGAGCGGGATTATGAGTATATTTTTGAGATGGATGCAGATTTTTCACATTCGCCTAACGACCTTGCAAGATTATACAATGCCTGTGCAAAAAATGGTGCAGATATGTCAATAGGATCCCGGTACAAAACGGGTGTAAATGTGGTAAATTGGCCTATGGGTCGTGTTTTATTATCATACGTTGCCTCAAAATATGTGAGATTTATCACGGGTATGGATATAAGCGATACCACTGCGGGTTTTGTATGTTATAAAAGGAAAGTGCTTGAATCGATACAACTGGATAAGATTCGGTTTATGGGCTATGCTTTTCAAATTGAAATGAAATTTAAGGCACATTTACTGGGCTTTGAAATCGAGGAAGTACCTGTAATATTTGTAGATCGCACACGCGGTACTAGTAAAATGAGTAAGAATATTATATCTGAAGCTGTTTTTGGTGTAATACGAATGAAAATCAAAAGCTTGTTTACCAAGTATGAAATTTGATATGGAAAAGGTTCTGATTAAAGATGCAAATATTGTTAATGAAGGTAAAATAATTCATGGTGATGTTTACATTGAGAAAGGTGTTATAATTGAAGTAGGTGAGCACTTGAGTGTAAAATCACCAGATGTTCACATTTTTGATGCTGAAGGAAAACATCTTTTTCCCGGGGTTATTGATGATCAGGTACATTTTAGAGAGCCGGGACTTACCCATAAAGCAACTATTGAATCTGAATCTAAAGCAGCTGTTGCAGGGGGTATCACATCATTTATTGAGATGCCTAATACTATACCGCAAACCACAACAATAGAACTTCTAGAAGCAAAATTTGCCAGAGCTGCAAAAACATCTCATGCCAACTATTCATTTATGTTTGGCGGTACAAATGATAATCTGGAAGAGATTAAAAAAGTAGATAAAAAGACGGTCGCAGGTCTTAAGCTTTTTCTGGGAAGTTCTACCGGTGATATGCTTGTAGATGATCTTACGGTACTTGAAAAAATATTTAAAAATACAGATCTTTTAATATCCGCTCATTGTGAAGATGAAGAGACAATTAAAAAAAATCTCGCAATTTACAAAGAGCGTTATGGTGATGATATACCTATAAATCTTCATCCCATTATACGCAGTGAAGAAGCCTGCTACATATCATCATCACGAGCTATAAAATTGGCAAAAAAAACAGGTGCCAGATTGCATGTGTTTCACCTTTCCACAAAGAAGGAAACCAGCCTTTTTAG
>JBALXG010000464.1:0-2771 GCA_036961055.1 Leeuwenhoekiella sp.
CTGATATTAGGCTTAAACATAAGCTGTGTAATTGGCGAATTGCGGTCGTAAAGTTTTAAAATGTGTTGTACAAATTTTGTGTAATCGTCTAAAGTTGTTTCCATAGATCCTGCAGCCGCGGCCTCATCTGCAACATCTCTGGGTATAACTTCCTGTTTGATCGTGTGGCCATTTACTGATGTAGCATTATATTGCTTTTGCCAGAGGTAGCTGGTTCTTTCCATTTTAAGCGGAATAAAAACACGTTCACGAGCCAGCTCTTCCAGACCTTTTCCGGTTATATGTTCTACAACATGTTGCAATAACTGCATTCCTTCACCAGAATAACTGTAGTGTGTCCCGGGATCTGTATAGATTTGAATTTTACCTTCTGGATTAAATTCACCAGTTCTGCTTATCCATCTCCAGTTAGGAAAACCCGTTGTGTGTGTGAGACACATTCTGCCGGTAATTATTTTGTATCGCTCATCATCTGCAAGATTTGCAAAATTCTTCCACTCCCTGTTAAACTTCATCTCAGGAATAGGGATGTCAAGATATTCCTGCAAGGGTTTATCAAGATCTATAATGCCGTCATTTACAAGGGTGGCAACGATATAGCCAAAAACTGCTTTACTCAAAGATGCTCCATATAGAACTTCGTTTGTCTCTAATGAATCTTTTTTATCAAGATTAGCATAGCCAAAAGCTTTTTTATAAGCAATTTCATTTTGGTTAAAAATGGCTATCTCTATGCCGGTTACTTTCGCTTTGCGCATTATTTCTTCAACCTTTTGAGTTAAAGAATCTTTAGATATTGATGTTCCGTCTATATGTTTGATATCCTGATTTGCATATGAATTAAAGCTTGTGAACAGACAAAAGGAAAATAATAATACAACAGCTGTATTTGCAGAAACAGAATTTTTACTCTGTTTTAGGAAAGGAAAAGCCAGCGGATAATAACATTTATGTTTATTGACAGCCCAAAAAATGTTGTATAAAGTTACAATTATGGTAAACGGAATTACAGCGATGAACATTAAAAATCCCCAGCCTTCAATTGTCATCAGGGCGATGAAAGCAATTACAAAAAGTATTGTCATGCTTATCTGAAAATTGATCACTTTAATGCCATGCGAGTTGTAAAGCTTATTATCTTCACGTTTATGAATCCATATAAATAATGGGAATAATATGTTACAAAATGGCAAAATCAGGCCTAAAATCGGAGTGGCATGTAGCAGTAAAAGCCACTTTTTAAGCACGGTTTCTTCCTTAGGATCTTCAAGCACCAGCAAATCATCAACTTCTATAGATAAAGCCGCTGCGAGAAGCCTCACAGTCTGAAGATGAGGATTAACATCACCTTTCTCAATACGCTGAATTGTGCGTACAGTAACCTGTGTTTTTTCTGATAATTCTTCCTGAGTATATCCTTTAAGCTTACGCTGATATACTAAATTTTGTGAAATAGAATGTGTAGTCATGATAGTTGTTTTTACATGATACAAAGCTATGGTGGCTCAGTGATCTTTAGCCCGACATATAAGTGTCACCTTTATGTCATTTACCAAGTTTTACTGGGATTAAAAACTTTTTATCTATTAAAACTGAATTTTTAAAGTTAGCAGGTAAGTTATAAACTGAGCGATTAATTAACCGTTTTCTAAATATTATTTAAACCAAAATTTAGGTAAAATCTTATTAAGCTGAATGGAAAATTGGGCTAATTAAAGCCAAAAAAAACCGATTTTGATTCCTTTTCACCCGATTTTTTTAAAATGGAATAAGTAAAGAATAATAGAGAAAGCGAACTATTTATTAGGTTATTTTGCTTTTACAATCTGTAATAAGCAGTCTAATATTTCATCTTTTTCGTCTAATAAATGATCTTTTACCAGGATATCAGGAATCACGCCTTCTAGTTTTTCATCACCATTAGGTCGTATAATGTAAGCTTTTGGCGCTTTAACTTTAACTCCAGTATTAGGTAGAAGATATGAAAATTGCGATCCATAAAGTGTTGGGATATCGCCGGTTTCTTCACCTACTAGCGTACCAAAATTATAATCCTGAATAGTTGCTGCCGCAACCGCTGCCATAGAATATGTTTGACGGTTTATAAGAATATAAACTTTACCGGTAAACTTGTTCTCACCGGTTTCAGGTTGAGCATAGTCATAAGAATAGTCAAAAGTTTCGCCGTTACGATGATCAAGAATAGCTTTATAAAAAACGTCAGCTGGGTCAGAGGCAAGTAAAGTTTGATCTTTTAATTCCTGACTTGTTTTAATGCTCAGTTTTGAATACCATTTAAAAGGTTTAGTGGCAAAATAAGAGATTAAATAATCACTACATGAGTCAATTTGACCTCCATTATTACGTAGATCAATTATAAGTGTCTTGGTTTTTTTC
This sequence comes from Leeuwenhoekiella sp., assembly GCA_036961055.1. Lineage (GTDB taxonomy): Bacteria > Bacteroidota > Bacteroidia > Flavobacteriales > Flavobacteriaceae > Leeuwenhoekiella. The sequence continues at coordinate 2,398 of JBALXG010000464.1, forward strand.
TCATTGATCTGGCGAAATGCAGCATCAATAAAATCCCTGAAAATCTGTTTACTGTTACTGGCATCAGTATTAAAAGGGCCAGGCTTTAAATAGGCCACCTGATCCAGAAATCTAAAATTTCTATGTTCATCTAAAACCTCAGCATCTTTCTGCTGCTCAAAATCTGCCGCGGGAATGCTATTAATGACATATTGGTATACATTATCGTCCTCTTTTATTTCGACTATAAATGAAGATTGCTCGCCATATAACTGCCAAAATAACCTGGGAAACGACCAGAATTCAACTTTTGCATTTTTAAAATAATCTCGTTCACCAGCTAACTGCGGATAAATTCTATTTATGATCTCGTAAATAGCCTGCCCGTTAATACT
>JBALXG010000465.1:0-2768 GCA_036961055.1 Leeuwenhoekiella sp.
GTAAGGTGCAGGGAGACACTCTTTACTTTTTTAAGTGACTTATCACTTCAATCAGAAACCTTTTTATTGCCCAGTATGTTAACTTATTTGTTCCGCAAGCCGGAACGTTTAAGGTTTTATTGCAATTTTTAGCTTAAACTTTAAACAACCTTTTAAGGTGGTTATAGCGACGGGGCTCACCTCTTACCATTCCGAACAGAGTAGTTAAGCCCGTTTGCGCCGATGGTACTGCATCTCGTGGGAGAGTAGGTCGCCGCCTTGTTTTAAAATCCTTATCATTTACTTGATAAGGATTTTTTTTTGCCCTAAACTCAAAACTGTAAAACAGTCAAAAACCAAATAGATCCCCCCGAAAACCTTCCTTTTTCTGTATAAAATCAGACTAAAAGATCTAAAAATTGTCTTGAATCATTAACAATATTGTAAGAAGGAGATGATGCTAATTACAATTTTAAAAATTCTATACAAATAATGTCTTAATATTCCTTAATAGTTTTTTATCTATGAACTATAAAGATGAGTAATTTAAATGCCCACCTCTCATGCAATAGGTATTCTGCTTGGCATTGTGGGTTTGTTTTTTCTATTATTTTTCAACAATGAGGTTTATATAGCATAATGAGTATTTGGCTATATTCGTTTTCTATTCATATTATATTCTGCTTCAGCTATTTATCATGCTGTAACACATTTAAAATGGAAAAATATTTTTAGAAAAATTGATCACAGAAGTATTTATCTTTTGATTGCCGGCAAGTGTACACTATATTGAAAATATCTTATACAGGTAAATATGAAGTACTTTCTTTGTTTTAATATCTGATAATGGGATAGCTAATATTTTTTAATTTTCTCAGGAATTGGCTGCGAGAACAACAGAAACAGACACGGTTTTTTAATAGCTGGAGGAGCTTTTTATACTGTAGGGATTGCTTTTTATGCTATTAAAAGTATACCTTATAATCATCTAATTTTTTCGTATTGTCAGGTTATATTTGCCATTACTTATTTATTTTTTTGGACAAAATTTAAGCTGTTATAAAATCGGCATATTCATGCCAAAAACCTACCATTTTAGACATATTTTCGTTGAAGAATTCAAAAACTTCCGGCCATTGAGTTTTCTTGTGAATATTTACATCTTTCATTATTAGATAGATACGAGAAATTATCTTTCCGCTTGAGCGTATATATTCTTGCTCAAAAATTAATTCTTCTGAAATTTCGGCATACATTATTTTCTTGAGCGACTCAAAACGCTCAAAGTAATACTGTCTTGTAATCTCATCGTTAGTTTCAATATCAATAGAAACTAAGGCTTTAGAAGTATCAAAAGTAAACTTTAGATTTATCTCCTTTACTTTGGTGTCGTATAATAACCATTTGCGTTGATATCTTTTTCCGAAGAAAATCCAGAATTGCTCGCGTATGTTTTTTGATTCTTCTTTGCTAAACATTATAGTAAATAGGCGAGACCAATACCGAAGACAATTACCGCGAATTTTGTGGCATTGAATTGGTGATTAGTTGAAGATTCAAATAAAATTGTAGTTGAAACATGTAATAAGACACCTACAACAATTCCGTTGATGTCATTTTTAATCGCAGGCGTCCAAAAGTCTAAACTTCCTATTAAGCTGCCCAATGGTGTCATAAGAGCAAATAAGATGAGGAATGATGCTATTTGCCATTTTTTTAATGTTGATAAAAGTAGAAAAGAACTTATTATAACAGCAATGGGAATTTTATGAATTACAATACCGTATAATAAATCATTATTTTCTTCCAAAGGAAAACCTTCAAAAATCGAATGCATACCAAGACTCATAAGTAACAGCCAGGGTATAGTATGTAAAGTTTTGCTTACATGAATGTGACCATGTTCAGCTCCTTTTGATAAAAATTCAAGCAAAATTTGAAGCAATAAACCAGCCATTATAAAAAGGCCAACTTCCTTTCTGCCAGAAGAATAAAGGGCGGGTAAAAATTCAAAGATTGTTATAGAAAGTAAAAATGCGCCACTAAAAGAGAGCAGTAGTTTTAAACCCGTTGAAAAATTGGGTTTAAAAATAAGTGCAATTAAAAATCCTAGTAATACCGCAACTATGGGTAAAATAAAGGTCATACAAATTGAATCTTTGGATTTAACGTAGCCAGTAAAATTAGCGTATTTTTACCTTTTAATTTTTCCTATGGCATCTAACTTTACAATGGTGGCCAAAACTCTTTTTGGCCTTGAGGATATACTTACAACTGAATTACGCAATCTTGGTGCAAGTGATATTGTGCCTGGAGTACGCAGTGTGAGTTTTAGTGGCGATAAAGGCTTTATGTATAAAGCTAATCTTTGCTGTCGCACCGCGATCAAAATTTTGAAGCCTATTGCGACATTCACTATTAAAAATGAAGATGAACTCTACAATGCTGTAAAAAGTATTGACTGGAGTGAATATATGCCAGTTGATGGCACTTTTGCGATAAATGCAACTGTCCATAGTGAAGAATTTACGCACTCTCAATATGTTGCGCTCAAGTCAAAAGATGCTTTGGTAGATCAATTTAGGGAAAAAACTGGCCGACGACCTGATGTAGATTTAAAATTTCCGGGTTTGAGTATTGACATTCATATTAAGATGAACGCTTGTACGGTTTCTCTTGACAGTTCTGGAGTTTCTCTACATCAACGTGGCTATCGTACTGCAACAAATATAGCTCCAATTAATGAAGTTCTGGCTGCCGGACTTTTGTTACTAAGCGGCTGGAAAGGG
>JBALXG010000466.1:0-308 GCA_036961055.1 Leeuwenhoekiella sp.
ATGTTCCCTTTAAGAAGAAATCGAAGATTAAGAACAAACGAAGTAATACGCTCTCTGGTACGCGAGACTTTAATAAGTCCGGATGATTTTATCGTCCCTCTTTTTGTGGTTGAAGGTAAAAGCGTAAAAGAAGAAATCGCTTCTATGCCGGGATATTTTCGCTACAGCTTAGATAATCTAAAGAAAGAGGCAAAAGTACTTTGGTCGCTGGGGTTAAAATCTGTTTTGCTTTTTGTAAAAGTAGAAGATTTATGAACTAAATTCCTGTAAATTTTTAAGATTTTTTTAACTATTATAACTTTGAGGAA
>JBALXG010000466.1:318-2767 GCA_036961055.1 Leeuwenhoekiella sp.
CATGCAGCGCGCGGTTAAAGCGGTTAAAGATGCTTGTCCTGATATGCTGGTAATGACAGACGTTGCTCTTGATCCTTATTCAAATTTTGGTCACGACGGCGTTGTTGCTGGTGGAAAAATACTCAATGATGATTCTGCTGCTATTCTTGCTGAAATGGGCCTTTCTCACGCTCATGCGGGCGCAGATTTTATCGCCCCTAGCGATATGATGGATGGCCGCATTTTTGAGATGCGCACACTGCTTGAAGATGAAGGTTTCTTTGACACCGGCATAATGAGCTATTCGGCTAAATATGCTTCCGCTTTTTACGGTCCGTTTAGAGATGCTTTAGATTCGGCTCCTGTTGATGCGCAGGATATTCCGAAAGACAAAAAAACCTACCAGATGGATCCTGCCAACCGCAGCGAAGCAATTAGAGAAACTCTAATGGATATTGAGGAAGGGGCAGATATCGTAATGGTAAAACCAGGTCTTTGCTATCTTGATATTGTACGAGATATTAAAAACGCTGTTGATGTGCCAGTTGCTGTTTATCAGGTAAGTGGTGAATATGCAATGATAAAAGCCGCTTCAGAAAGAGGCTGGCTTGATCACGACGCTGTTATGATGGAACAAATAACAGCCATAAAACGCGCGGGTGCAGATATTATAGCCAGTTATTTCGCTAAAGATGTGGTGAAATTATTGAGTTAAAATCCCGATTTTCGATCGATTTCAACCGATTTTTTATTCATAAAAAGATGGTAAAAATCAGCAAATTACGATAAGGTTTTCTTAAGCTTTAGGCGGTGTTTGTGTTTTATAGTACCTTTAAAACACAACAGAATTTAACCTATGGCATTACTCATCGCCTATGCACTGATCTCAATATTTGTCTCCTTTCTATGTTCCATATTAGAGGCGGTTTTGCTTAGCGTCACACCTACTTATATCAGGATTAAAACAAAGGAAGGAAAGCGATATGCGCATACTTTAGAAAAGTTCAAAAAAGATATTGATAAGCCGCTAATAGCGATTCTTACGCTCAACACGTTAGCCCACACTGTAGGCGCAATTCTGGTAGGCGTACAAGCAGAAAATGTCTGGGGAACGGGAGAAAGCGGCGGGAATGCAGTTGGTATTGTTTCGGCGATCATGACACTTCTTATTCTTGTGATTTCTGAGATTATTCCTTAAACCATTGGCGCTACTTACTGGAAATCGCTAGGCAACTTTACAGCAAAATTTTTGACGATTATTTTATTTCCACTGCGATATACAGGTGTTTTGTGGCTGCTGATGCTTGTAACACGGCTTATAGGCAAATCTGCACATGTGAATACAATGAGTCGGGAAGAGTTTATGGCGCTGACTGACACGGCAGAGCAGGAAGGTGCGATTGGGGATAATGAGACAACGGTCATTAAAAATATGTTGATTTTTAAATCGGTTGAGGCGAAAGATGTAATGACGCCATTTCCTGTAGTTACGACCGAAAGTGAAGATGTAAGCCTGAAGGATTTTCATGAAAATCACAAACATCTTAAGTTTTCCAGAGTGCCTGTTTATAAGGATAAGTCACATAATATAACCGGTTTTATTCTAAAAGATGACGTGCTTGAAGAAATTGTAGAAGAGCGTCAAAATAAAATTCTGGCAGATCTTAAACGCGAAATTTCCATCGTTTCAGCACAGAAACCAATTCCAGAATTATTTGAAAGTTTTATTCAAAAACGCGAACATATCTCACTAGTTGTAGATGAATTTGGTAATACAATTGGCATCGTAACGATGGAAGATATTATAGAAACCCTTCTGGGATTAGAAATTATGGACGAAAGCGACACCGTGGAAGACATGCAAAAGCAAGCCAGAAAAAACTGGGAGCACAGGGCAAAACGTATGGGAATTACTTTTCAAAAAGAAGAAAACGAACGCACAAGCTAAATGGAAACCGCATATCTCAATACTGAATTAGGTACGATTGAAATAAAAGGTGACGATTCTGGCCTTCACTCGGTTATCTTTCTTGATGATGAATATTCTCAATCGCTGGCGGTAGCAGATTGTTTGCAGGAAGCTTATTCTCAACTGGAAGAATATTTTGATGGGAAACGTCATGATTTTCAGCTAAAGCTGACTCCGCAAGGCACCGTTTTTCAGCAAAAAGTATGGAAAGAACTTGAGAATATTCCTTTTGGTAAAACCACTTCGTATATGGATATGGCCAAGAAACTGGGTGATCCTAAAGTAATTCGGGCAGCGGCTAGTGCAAACGGCAAAAATCCTATTTCGATAATCATTCCCTGTCACCGGGTGATTGGCAGCAATCAATCTCTTACCGGTTATGCTGGCGGATTATGGCGTAAAAAGTGGCTGCTGGCTCATGAAAGTCCGGCGCAGCAGACTTCTCTCTTTTAATGACTGCAGAGGATTTAATTACCCAAGGTTTGCTTCGATTAGAAAATG
>JBALXG010000467.1:0-1783 GCA_036961055.1 Leeuwenhoekiella sp.
CTTTGTATGGAGTATTCCAGATATGGAGAACGCGACATCTTATGATATTCTCTTAAAACCTACTGATGCTAAGATGAATTCAACTATGAATGATAAAGGCTTTCGTCTTAATCTAGCCTATTTATCAGATGATTCTTTAAGGTTTACACAAACCGTGCAGGTTGATGGAAAACCTTTTCAAATCGTGATGAATTTTTCTAAAATTTCAGATTAACCATTAAAATTAAATTCTATGAAATCAATTATAAAAAGTGTTGCAATTATAGCTTTAGCGGTTACCGTAATGACGGGTTGTGAGGCAACAAAAAATGCAAATAATAAACAAAAAGGAACCGTAATAGGTGCCGCTGGCGGTGCTATTATAGGAGCCGTTATTGGTAACAACGTAGGCAAAGGAGGAAATTCTGAACTAGGTGCTGTTATAGGTGGTGTCGTAGGAGGCGCAGCTGGTAACATCATTGGTAACAAAATGGATAAGCAAGCTCAACGTATTGAAGAAGAAATTCCTGGTGCTGAAGTTGAAAGAATAGATGATGGTATTGTCGTTAATTTTGACGAAAATAGCGGTGTTTATTTTGATACTAATAAGTACAACGTAAATGAAGCTTCTCAAACTACTCTTAACGGTCTTTCTAAAGTAATGGTAGAATATCCACAAACAAATATTCTTGTTGTGGGACATACTGATAATACAGGGGCAGATTCTTATAACATGACTTTGTCTAAAAATCGCGCTGAAGCCGTGACTAATTATCTAGTAGGTAAAGGTCTTGCCTCAGGTCGTTTTACAACGCAATGGTATGGAGAGACTCAACCTAAGTATGATAATAATACGGCAGAAGGAAGGTCTAAAAACAGAAGAGTTACTTTAGCAATTGTTCCTAATCAGGAAATGAAAAATGAAGCTAAACAACAAGCTGGAGAAGGTCAATAAAATCTGACTTTTCCAGAGTATTTTAAAAAATTAATCCCGTTCAAAAAATTAAATTTTGAACGGGATTTTTTAGTTTTAGAAAACAGTATCTTCACAAATAGTGAAAGAGAACAAAGTTATTATAATAGGCGGCGGACTCGCTGGCTTAACCGCGGCAATAGATTTGCGTAAAAAAGCAATTTCTGTAATACTCATAGAGAAAAATAGTTATCCCAGACATAAAGTATGTGGTGAATATATTTCAAATGAAGTCTTGCCTTACTTAAATATATTAGGTGTAAATCCGTTTTTAAACGGTGCGGTTAAAATAGATAAACTACACTTTTCTGGTTCTTCCGGCGATTCTATAAAAACTTCACTTCCCATGGGTGGTTTTGGTATAAGCAGATATCTCCTTGATAAAGTTTTATATGATAAAGCCCTTTTAGACGGAGTAAAAATTATAGAGAGTCAGGTTGAAAATGTTGAATTTATTGATGACAATTTTAAAGTAACAATTTCAGATGGAAGTATTTTGAAAGCTTCTGTCGTTATAGGTTCCTACGGAAAAAGATCGTCGCTGGATATTAAACTCAAGAGAGAATTCATTACTCAAAAATCCCCCTGGCTTGCCGTAAAATCGCATTACAGAGCAAAATATCCCACTGATCTAGTAAGTCTTCATAATTTTAAAGGAGGTTATTGCGGTCTTTCAAAAGTAGAAGATGACAGGATTAATGTGTGTTATTTAGTTAATTATAAGGTCTTTAAAGAATATAAAGACATTGACCAATTTAACGCTCGCATAGTGCGAAAAAACCCCCATTTAGATGCGTTTTTTGGTGAAAGTGAGATGATTTTTGACAAACC
>JBALXG010000467.1:1793-2755 GCA_036961055.1 Leeuwenhoekiella sp.
ACTATAAGTCAGATTTCATTTGATAATAAAGAACGCGTTCACAATCATATTTTAATGTGTGGCGACAGCGCCAGTCTTATTCATCCGTTGTGCGGCAATGGGATGGCAATGGCAATCATAGGTGCAAAAATGGTTTCTGAGCAAATTGAAAATTTTTTCGATATTAATGGAATTTCGCGTAAGCAAATGGAATTACAATATGAAAAAAACTGGAATCTTCATTTTAATAAAAGATTACGCGCAGGCAGAATGCTACAGCAGTTATTATCTAATGAAAAAGCTACAGATTTCAGTTTAAAATTTCTAAAACATACTCCATTTTTAATGAAACAAATTATAAACGCCACACACGGGAAGGCGGTAAAACTATGAAAAATCGCAAACTCAAACCAGAACTTATGGACGATCCTAGTCTGGATGAAGTAAGTTTAAAACAGGCTTTGCAAGATGTAACCTTAGTAAATAGGTGGCTGGGTGGTAAAGAAATTACAATTAAAGGAATTCGCTATTTTTTTAAAAAATATCAACAATCTCATTATAAGATTGTTGATTTGGGATGTGGTGATGGTGAGATGTTGCGATACATTGCAAAATATACCAGAAAGCACAATATTAAAGTTAAGCTTATTGGGATGGATCTCAATAGCAAAAGTATTCAAATTGCCAGAGAACGATCTGTTAATTATCCTGAAATTGAATATATTCAGCAGGATATTCTTACTCTCAATAAGGACACTTTTAATTGTGATATTATTGTTTCTACGCTCACAATGCATCATTTTAAAAATAGTGAGATTGAACTATTTCTAAAGAGGTTTTACGACCTTGCCGGTTTAGGATTTGTTATTAATGACTTACATCGCAGCTTTATAGCTTATTATTTATTTCACGCGTTTAGTCGTATTTTTATGAAAACATATATTGCCCGCCACGACGGATTAATCTCTATTGAGCGGGCTTTT
>JBALXG010000468.1:0-2748 GCA_036961055.1 Leeuwenhoekiella sp.
ATTTTATGAAGCCTGTGACAAATATGGTTTGCTTGTGATTCAGGATTTCTGGATTTCTGGTGACGCAAACGGGCGCTGGCTTGATCCTATGAAAAAGGAAGATCAATGGGCGCGCAGGCAATATCCAGACGATCATGAGTTATTTGTATCTTCTGCAGAAGACGTTGTAAAAATGTTGCGCAATCATGCATCACTGGCAATCTGGTGTGGTGGAAATGAAATTACACCTTCTGCAGATATCCTCAGCGCAATTAAAGATGATATTTTACCAAGACTTGACGGTACAAGATGGTTTATAGACTTTTCTAACTCTAACGAGATGTCGTTTAATTTTAAAGGAGGAAATGGTGACGGCCCTTATGGAATTCAGGATATTTCAACCTTCTGGGAAGAAAAAACCTGGCCTTTTAATTCTGAAGTTGGTTCTGTAGGTACTGGCGATGCGGTTTCTTTAAAGCGTTTTCTTCCAAAGGAAAATCAAGTGCTTCCGCTGGAAATGGAAGGTACAGAAAAAGTGCAGGACGAGGTATGGAGCTATCATAAATATATTGATTATGGTAGCTCATTAAAACCGTATGGAATACCCACAAATATGGAAGATTTCGCAGATAAAGCACAGTTAGTTAACTACAATCAATATCGTGGATTGATGGAAGGTTTTAGCGCTCACATGTGGGATTGGTATACGGGTGTCATTATGTGGAAAACTCAAAACCCATGGACCGCATTGCGCGGTCAAATGTATGATTACTACCTTGATCCCAACGCATGTTTGTACGGGACGAAAATAGGAAGCGAACCATTGCATGCAATGTATAATGCCGTGCAGGGCAATATTATGATTGTAAATAACACGTTTCAACCTCAGCACGATCTCATGCTTCGCATTACGACGTATGACAAGAATGGAAACAAAAAATTACTCACTCAGGTTTTTACTTATGTTGAAAAAACAAGTGTGAATCTCATTATGTCGATTAAGAAGCAAGTTGACATTTTGGCCGCTGATGAAGGGTTATTTTTATCGGTACAATTATTAAATTTAGATCAGAAGGTAATTAGTGATAACTTTTACTGGCTACCTGATGCAGCAGGAAATTTTTCCGGGTTGCAAAATATGACAAACGCGGTTTTAGAAGCTTCAGCTAAAAAAGTTAACGACATGACCGTAGAACTTACTTTAAAAAATAGCGAAGCAAACACGGTTTCATTTTTCAACAGAATATCTCTTGTAAATTCTAAAACTAAAGAACGTCTGCTTCCTACTTTTTATAGTGATAATTATATTTCATTAGTTCCCGGCGAAACCAAAACAATATATTTAGAATATAAAAATTTAAAAGCTGCAAATGTTGAAGTGGAAATTGGAGGCTGGAATTCAGAGAAACAACTTATAGGCATAAAATAGTCTCTATTCCCTTCAGAAAATAGAAAAACAAAACCAGATTTTTGGTCTATTTTAGGTGATTTTCACACACTTTAGGCTGATAATTTAAACTGAAACAAGACAATGAATGCAGTTTTTTCAATTAGTAAAAATTACAAATGATTTATAAGTCAAAAAGAATAATTCTGAAAGTAAGTCTTATTAGTATTGCTTTTCTGGTAATTAATTTCACTCAGGCTCAGCAAATAAAAGCGATCTATAAAGATGCTAATTATTCTACTGAAGAACGCGTAGAAAATCTGATTTCATTGATGACTTTGGAGGAAAAAGCTGGGCAGATTTCAACGCCATTAGGCTGGAAAATGTATCAAAAAACCGGAAATACTGCCTCTATCAGCGATTTATTCAAATCTGAAATTAACGACAGACATATTGGAGGTTTGTGGGGATTATTACGAGCAGATCCATGGACACAAAAAACTTTAAAAACTGGTTTAAATCTTGTAGAAGCGGCCAAAATTACCAACGCAATTCAAAAATACGCAATAGAAAACAGCAGGCTGGGAATTCCGCTCTTGCTTGAAGAAGAAAGTATGCACGGTCACATGGCTATTGGTACGACAGTTTTTCCTACCGCAATGGGGCAAGCCAGCACCTTTAATAAAAATTTGATAAATCAAATGGGGAACGCAATTGCGAGCGAAGTACGTGCTCAGGGCGCAAATGTAGGTTACGGTCCTATTTTAGACATTGCGCGCGAACCCAGATGGTCACGTGTAGAAGAAACGTTTGGGGAAGATCCTTATTTAATTGCAGAACTTGGTAAAGCGGTTATTAATGGTTTTCAGGGAGATAACAAAGAAGCGCTAAAAGATGGTAAACATATCGCGGCCACGCTTAAACATTTTGCTGCGTATGGTGTTTCAGAAGGTGGACACAATGGTGGTGCTGTTCATTTAGGTGTAAGAGATTTATTTTCAAATTATTTATATCCCGTAAAAGAAGCAATTGATGCAGGTGTAATTTCAGTGATGACAGCTTACAGTTCGCTGGATGGAATTCCCAGCACTGCTCACAGAAATCTGTTGACTAATACGCTTCGGGGACAATGGAATTTCAAAGGTTTTGTGATTTCAGATTTGTATAGTATTGAGGGTTTGTATCAAAGTCATCACATTGTAGACAACGAGGAAGATGCCGCTGCAGCTGCAATGAATGCGGGAGTAGATGCAGATTTAGGCGGAAATGCGTTTCAGAAACCATTAATTAAAGCTTTAAAAGACGGCAAGATCGCGATGGAACGATTAGATGAAGCAGTGAGCAGAATACTTACTGTTAAGTTTGATTTAGGTTTATTTGAC
>JBALXG010000469.1:0-2741 GCA_036961055.1 Leeuwenhoekiella sp.
CTGATTGACGGGCTCAACATTGTTGTTAACAACACCAAATACGCAGGAGACAAAGAGGCAGATCTTGAAAAAGCTATAGATGGTATGATTAAGACATTTGAAGCTAAGGGTGCTAAAAATCTTTTGGTCAAAAATGAAAAGTATACAACGCCTAATGGTGCAGAAGGCTTAAAAACTTTTGGAACCGGAGATTTTCCAGATGATGGGAAGCCGGGCAAATTTGATAAAGGAGAATATTTAATGGTGTCATTTACATCGCCGGGTGTGGTTCAGCAAATAATTGTTGCCTGGCGAGAAGATGATAAATATGCAAAAGAGATAGCAGATCGTGTTATAGATTCTGCCGAACTTCAAAAACAAGGAAGCTGATGTTTGATAATTTTGAATTTTTACATCCGCAATGGTTTTGGTTGATGCTATTACTTCCACTAGCGATAGGCTGGTATTTCTGGAAGCGAAATAAACTAACCGCAGAAGTTAAAATATCGAGCTTAAAAGGCTTTAAAACCGGCAGTGGCTTACTTGCAAAACTGCGCCCTGCTTTATTTGTACTTCGCTTAATGGCTTTAGCGCTATTAATCACAGCAATGGCCAGACCGCGCACTGTAGATGTTTCTACCCGTACAAAAACCACAAGAGGTATCGATATTGTTATAGCGACAGATGTTTCTGCAAGTATGCTTGCAAAAGATTTAAAGCCTAACCGCCTTGACGCTTTAAAAGAAGTTGCGGCAAGATTTATACGCGAGAGGCCTAATGATCGTATTGGCTTAGTTGAATATGCTGGTGAAAGTTATACACGTACTCCTATAACAAGTGACAAAGCGATAGTGTTAAGCTCATTAAATGATATTAATTATAACACTTATATTGAGGGCGGGACTGCGATAGGGATGGGTCTTGCAACTTCGGTTAACAGACTAAAGGACAGTAAAGCAAAAAGCAAGGTCATTATTCTTATGACAGATGGTGTAAACAACGCAGGCTTTATCGATCCTGTTACAGCGAGCGAACTAGCTAAAGAGTTTGGGATTAAAGTTTATACAATAGGAATAGGCACAAATGGTACGGCACTTTCTCCTATAGCTTTGAGGCCTGATGGTGGTTTCCAATATGGTAATATTCAGGTAGAAATAGATGAAGAATTACTGCAAAAAATAGCAGATGGTACAGGCGGCTTGTATTTTAGGGCTACAGACAATAAGAAGCTGGAAGAAATTTATGAAGAGATCAACAAACTTGAAAAAACAGATGTTGAAGAGTTCAAATACACAAATTACGATGAGGAGTACAGACCACTTGTTTTACTCGCAGGACTGTTGCTTTTAGTAGAAGTATTGTTAAGCTACACCTTATTTAGAAGTTTTGTTTAAAGAAAAAGCATGTATTTATTAGAAGAAAAAATATGGTTTTGGTTGATGCTGGCAATTCCTGCTGTGCTCTTGCTTTTCTTTGGGCTAATGATCTGGAAACGCAGTGCACAAAAGCGGTTTGCAAATAAAGATTTACTTCAAAGGCTAACGCCGCAACGTTCTAATTTTAAGCCTGTTTTTAAAGTAATTATTATTTGTCTTGCTATTGCTTGTATGGTAGTAGGACTTGTAAACCCTAAAATAGGTACAAAGCTGGAGACTGTGAAAAGAGAAGGTGTTGATGTTGTTTTTGCACTTGATGTTTCAAAAAGTATGGAGGCAGAAGATGTTGCCCCAAGCCGTATTGAAAAAGCTAAACAACTTATAACACAGATAATAAATAATCTGGGCAGCGATAGAGTTGGGATTATAGCCTATGCAGGCAGCGCTTTTCCACAATTGCCTATAACAACAGATTACAGCAGCGCAAAAATGTTTTTAAACTCGATGAATACAGATATGTTATCAAGTCAGGGAACAGCCATAAGAGAGGCAATAGATCTTGCTAAAACATATTATAATGATGAAGAACAAACTAACAGGGTTCTTGTCATAATTTCAGATGGTGAAGATCATGCCGGGGAAGCTGCAGAAATTGCCGAATCTGCAAATGAAGAAGGGATTCGTATTTTTACCATAGGCGTAGGTACAGAAAAAGGAGGTCCTATTCCTATCAAGCGTAATGGTGTCATTCAGTCTTATAAAAAAGATCAAAATGGCGAAACGGTTATTACTAAACTTAGCCCAGAAACGTTACAGGATATAGCAAAGCAGGCAAACGGAGAATACATTGACGGTAATAATACTAAAGTTGTAACAGATGCGATGACAACCTACCTTAATCAAATGGATAAAAAAGAGTTTGAAGCTAAGCAATTTGCAGATTTTAAAGATCAGTTTCAATGGTTTGTAGGTGCGGCATTATTATTGTTATTTTTAGATATCTTTCTGCTTGATCGCAAGACCGCTTGGGTAAGCAGGTTGAATTTGTTTAATGAAAACAAAGAAAAAAATTGAAAACAACAGCAATAATCTATAGAAGTAATTTAAAAGGCAAAGCACTTATCGCCTTAGGTTTTATGTTGCTTTCTTTATTGGGTTTGGCACAAAATGATTCAAAAAAGTCAGATGAGATAGATCCTGCTCTGGCTGAAGCAAAAGAATTTGTAGCAGAAGGCAATGATCAATTACAGCAAAATAAATTTACCATTGCTGAAGCTTCTTACCGAAAGGCAATTGCAAAAGATCCGGCAAATCTTCCGGCAAAATATAATATGGGTAATAATTATTATGAAAATAAAAAAGATGCCGAAGGAATGTCCCGCTATT
>JBALXG010000046.1:0-11084 GCA_036961055.1 Leeuwenhoekiella sp.
ATCAAGTCCTTTTTTCTTTCCATATTCTTTTGCGTAAGATGAAGTTTCTTTTAAGGTATTATAATACAATTCATATTTAAGCTTATTTGCAAGCCATGTATTTTCTGGGGATGCATCTTGTGGCCTCCATGGGAAACCGTAGTATTTTTGCCATTCTTCTTTAAAAGCGCTGCTATAACCCGCTCTTGCCCAAAATTCAGGTTCTTCAAAGTATATAGAAGTTATACCAGCATTAATAACCCGTTCAATAACACTTTCTTTTATATAAGCAATAAATGAATCACTGGGCACAATATATGGCACGTTGCGACCGTGCCATATTGTATCTCCATTTTGCTGTACCTGTCCTTCGCCCAGATGATTTATGCCATCCCATTTACCCAGAAAATAATCCTGATAAGAACCCCAAGCGATACCGGTCATAAAATGAGTTGTATAACCCCGATTTTGCCATGATTTTGCCCGATTTTCAAAGGTTTCCATCTTATTTTTATCAGATGGATTACCATTGACGCCATAAATAATTGCAATATCTGCCCGCGTGTCAATCTCAGGAATCCATTTGCTACTGGTTTGAAAAGCAGTTTTCTCTGTATTTGAAATAGGCTCCTGACAAAAGCCATTTACATGAATAACTATACAGATAAGAAGAAAACCTGTTTTTAAAAGTTTTGATTTCTTCAGTATTGTATTCATAATTATAGCTTTTATCGTTATCTAAAAATCGCCTTAATTAGCCCTAAAATCGGGGAAAAATGGTCTATTTCTTGTTTTCTTTTAACATTTTTATAAAGAATCCACCTACGACAGAGCGGGCTTTAAAACCAACTTTATGCGCATCTGTAGTCTCATACCAGTCGCTTAATGGTACGCGGTCTGGTGTTGTATTTACAAAATCCCAGACAGGATCAACGATTGCTTCAAAATCGTTTTCATTATGCGCAAGCGTAGCCGTCCATAGAATCCAGTCAGATTTTGTGTAGGTTTTTCTGCTGTCTAGAGGCAACCCGAATTTGTTTTGTTTAGTTAAATAGTAAGCAACTTCAGTTTCCTGAACAGCAGGAGGGAAGATGTTTAAATCTAAAATTTCATCCCAAACAAGATTGTATTTTTGACTCCAGGAACCTTCATTGCCAAAAGCCAATGTATAATGGTCATTATCTTTAGCCATTTCTGTCCACTTTTGAGCCATTTCTTTAGCGGAAGCGGTATATTTTTCGGCAACTTCATCATTGCCCAGCATTTTAGCTAATTTCCCGTAAGAAGCAATTGCCATAATCGCTTTGACAGATAAATTAGCATTGCGCGCTAAATGACCCGCAAAATCATCTGTTGATAATTGATTTGCCGGATCAAAACCACTTTGCATTAGGTAATCTGCCCAGATTGTTAGCGTTTGCCAATGTTTCTTGGCGTAGTCTGCGTTACCTTCCTGATCTGCGATCGCGGCGGTAGCAATTATCATATTACCGGCCTCTTCAACCGGCATATCTTCGCCATACGTCTGACCTGTAGCGATGGGAAAAGTTCCAAGATCATGGGAAGGAAATGGCTTTTTCCACTTTCCGCTTTCGCTGTAATAGAAAATTCCGTTAAGCATTCCCTTGAGAAGATCTGGATTATAGACCAAAAATAAAGGAGCCGAAGGATAAGTAATATCAACCGTGTTTATAGAGCCGTTGCTATTATTTTCTTTAGACATAAATAAAAGATCCCCATTAGGTGCTTCAACTAAACTATGAGCAGCAATTGACTGTCTGAAGGCAAGTACACATAATTCTGCATATTTTTTTCCGCCAGCGGAAACTGCATCATCGTAAAGTTTTTGATCAAATGATTTTACTTTATCAATTACCGAATTGTAATCATTATAGGTTGTAGTAAGTTCTTGATCAAATGTTTTACCATCTTTTTTCCACCAGGGCTTTAACGAAGTTCCAAAATAGTTAACGGCTTCTTCCTGATCATAACCTATCATAAATAGGCTTTCTGTATTGTCTGAACCTATCTCACCAAGATCTGTAACTGTATTAAGAACCAAATCTTTCCCGGTAAGTTTTAAAGTTTGAGAAGTCGCATCGCCTTTTACAAAACTTTCAATGCCTTTGCCTGCTTTGGTTATATATTGTACCGTTTGCTTAGCTGGCGATGCTACATATAAATATCCCCAATCGATGCGCAAATCGTCACCTTTTTTCTGTAAAACCGGCTGTTCTGTAGTGCCGGCTTTTAAAACTGTTAAGTCGTTAAGCTCGTATTGCGAAGCCTCGACTTCCTGAGTACTTTCATTTACCGCAATAGCAGTTGAAGTGCCCAAGTATAATTTGGCAGTATGTTTTTTGTGATCATCAGCCTTTACTGAAACTGATATATATGATATAGGTCTGCTGTAAATATCAAGATCTTCAATAAGTAGAGGAGAAGTGAATGTGGCGCTTAAAGTTGCCCCATCGCAATCAAAAGTATAAATAGTCTGGTTTGCTTTTAGTGATACGCTGGTTTGTTTTGCTTTTGTTATAGTGACGTTGTCAAGCATTTGTTCTTCGGTAACCAAACCTGCATCAAGCCATTGACCGCCTGCAGTATTTTTAATATGAATTGCCAGAACATTTCCAGTTTTTTTCAATGTTTTTATAACTGAATCTTCAATGGGAATATATTTGAAGCTATGCTGCCATCCATTTACATCAAGAATTTTTTCACCATTAAGGTAAGCGACAATATCATCATCATGTCTTAATTTGAGATAAAGTGTTTTAAGGTCTGTATTTTCAAGATCAAAAGTGCGGCGGTACCAAAGGTCATCGCTCGTCCATATTGTTTTTGCTTCTTTTTTGTCGTCACTAAAAGGCGCTTTGCCTTTTTTCCAATTACTGGCGTCATAATCTGCATCTAACCATTTTGCATCGGGTTCTTTTTCAGAATAGCTCACTGAGTATTCTTCTTCATCAGAAGCAGGCAGAAGTGTTTTGTATATTTTAGATTCTAATCCTAAAAATCTGTAGTATTTGTCATCAAGTTGAAGAATACCTGTAAGAGACTGATCTTGCTCTGTCCAGTGTTTTGTTGTGCTGCCGTTAAGCTCATCGCCCATAGACCAGATGCTTAAATAAGGATCGTGTGTTATTAGAGGATATGCCGGCGCACGTAAAGCAGTTTCAGAATTTTCTGGTTTCTCTGGTTCTTTTTCTTTTTTAGTTCCACAGGAAATTCCTAAAAAGATTAAAAATAGAAAGCTTAAGGCTTTAAAGTACTTTAATGATGTCATAAATAATTGGATTAGAGTTAGTTTACTAAGAACCTTAGTTTGCTTAACTTCAAATATCGTTATAATAGTTAAACTAGTTAAACGATTTAGTTGTATTTTTTAATAAATACTCCGAAACACTTTAATCCCGGAGTATAGATTTTTTTAATATTAATTATCACCTAGTAATCTCCATTCACTCATTTGCATAGCATCACTTCCGTTATTTTTTGATATATCAATGCGATAATAGAGGTAAGGAGTATCGTTAGTTACTAAAAATTCGCGAGTTTGATTTCTATCACTAAAAGACTGATCTGCTCTGGTGTCAAGAACATCCCAAGTATCACCATCATTAGATCCGGAAAGTGTCCAGTCTACAGGATCCCGATCTGGAGCATCATTACCAGAAGTAAAATTGTATTTTGTCACAATAACAGCCTCTGTAAAGTTTTGTTGCATCCAGAAAGGATCGGGGAAACCACCTACCAGAAATTTAGTTTCTAAGTCATTATCAATAATTTTTGTTGAGCCTTCACCCCCGTCAGGTCCACCACCATTTTCTCTGCTTACGGTAATCGTAGCATTTTCGGTGAAATCTGTAGGACCAAAATCGAGTAGCTCCAACTTAAGTAGGCGCCATTCTGAAATTTGTAAAAGTCCACCACCATTATTTGCAAGAACATTTATTCTATAGTATAAATATTCTTGTTCATTTTCAAAATTAAATTCTTTCGTCTGATTACGCTCACTGAAGGACTGATCTGTTCTGGTATCAAGAACATCCCAGTTTTCTCCATCATTAGAGCCTAAAAGCTCCCAGTCTTTTAAATCTCGATCAGGAGCATCATTACCTGATGTAAAGGTGTACTTATTTGACACTGTACCTTCAGTAAAGTTTTGTTGCATCCAGAATTCCTGAGGAAAACCACCAGTTAAAAATTTAGTGTTAATATCTGTATCTATAAGTTTTAAAGATCCTTCATTAGAATCTGGACCACTGTCATTGTCCTTACTTACGGTGATAGTGGCATTTGTAGTAAGATCAATAATTTGTGATGCCGGCTCAAATGGATAGTTTAAATTAGGAAATTGAGCCTGAGCGCGCAGTAATTGACCGGCCCACTCATCGTTCCATCCAAAAGCTGCTTCAGCCATGTGTTGTAAATCTTCACCGGCAGCACCGCTAAAAAAGTGAACCATTTCACCTACATTCATTTCTCCTGCATAGTCATCACCATCAATAGGGTAATTTTTAGATAAAATATTGAAAAAATTATTTAAGGTTGTACTACCCGAATAGTTCTCATAAATTGGTAAGAACCAATCTCTAAACCAAAATGAATTTTCGGCAGGAAAGTTAACGCTGCTTTCAGAATATGTAGTTGCGACTCGCTGGGCTTCTTCTTCCATACCTAATCCTAAATAGAGATCATAAGTAAATATCTCACTAAATTTGTTTTGCCAAACTGCCGAGGCAGGGGATAAATGCACCCCATTTGATGAATTTTCGATAATAGAACTTATTAAAGCAGAGATCTCATCTTTCTTGTCTATGCCAAGATCTGCGTTTGTAATAGAAAGGTCTACCAAACTTCTATTAGAAGCATCATTATCAAATATTGTCTTTGTGAAGGCAGAACTTTCTTCACCATGACCTATAACGTATAAAATATTATCACTGCCAAAATCTCCATAGGTTTCTGTTGTGTAGGCCCAAACCTCACTGAAGTAGGTAAGTGGCCATTCGATTGTGCGATCAACTTCAGGATCAAAGTATACAGCTGCAAATGCGTCAAAAGATTGTCTGGTAGCAACTTCTGAATGTTCATTCCAGCTTTCAGTAAGGCCTCTGGGTGGGGAACCGGGGGGGTCATTATTGACTACAGAATCTGGGAGCCCGTCAATAAACGAAGAATCGTCTTGGGAACACGAGTAAAATAAACCTGTAGTCAATAAAAGCAGGATGATTTTTAACGTATAATTTCTCATAATTTTAATTGTATTAATCCGTGGTGAAACCTGTATAATTTAGATACGTTTAGTTAAGATATAGTAGGATCCTTGCTATAAGTTTCCCATAGTTGATCAAGAGTTTTTCCTGTATATTTTTTCCAGAGATCTGCTGAATATGTTTTATTTCGCAAATTATTATCAAGTTTAAAAACAATCTGGTCATCATATTTTTGACTTATCCATGTTAAAAATCTGGCTGTTATTCGGTAGCTGTTAGTATAATGCTGGGAAGAATCAAATGGAGTCATTGACCATCCCGCTCCTTTATTATCTACACCATACTTTGCCCTTACATAATCTGCAATACCTTCCGTTAGCCAGCCTGGACCGCTACCGTTAGGATACGCTTGTATAATATGCATCACTTCATGAGTTATAAGATCAAGATCTTCTGGCTTTGCATGCAGCCATTTAGAGCTTATTGTTACCTGACCATCATTGGCAAATGCAACACCATCGTAGGTAGTATCAATCTTTATAGCAATATCTGTTCTGGCATCTTTATTAAAATCTTTCATTAATTGAGGATAGACTTTATGAACTATTTCGGTAAGTCCCTCCTGAATTTTAGGATCAAGTGTCTTATCCTGATTAATGAACGTGACATTAACAGAAGAGTCTTGTCTTTTTTGTGTACATGCCGTAATTAGAATACAGAAAATTAAGGCGGGCGGAATCAAAAAGACTGTGGATTTATGGATTTTTAAAAATATATAATTTTTTTTCATAGTTATAAGTATAGAGGTGCAGCATTGAATAATTTAGGTCCTTCCTTCGGTAAAAAAGGACACATAGTCAACAGCTGAAAAATTACCATCCGGGATTTTGGACGAGTGATGGGTTAGCGTTTAATTCATCTTGAGGTATAGGCCATAAATAATCCTGTGGTCTAAAAACTCTCTCTTCAAATGATACTACTTTGTAGAAATTTTCTTCTTCTCTTGCATTTATATCAAGACCGTGTGTAGGCCCTGCAAATACCTGATCTGCAATCTTCCAGCGTCGCGCATCAAAATATCTAACACTTTCAAAAGCCAGTTCTACTCTACGCTCTTTGTGAATAGCCTCTCTTAAGGCATCTTGTCCGGAAGGTGTGGGAATATCTGTAGAACCATACTCAGGAATGCCGGCACGCTCGCGCACAAGATTTACATATTTTAATATATCTGCATTACCTGGACTATATTCATTTAGTGCCTCAGCATAATCCAGATAGATTTCGGCTAATCTAAACATGGGGATACTTCTGTCATTATTGTACCAAGGCACAACAGGAAGATTTTTTCTGACGATATAGCCTGTAGGAGGATAATCATTTGTACCTGCTTGCCTACCAGAATTACCACCATACCATGTAGTGGTAATAACATCACCGTAGTTTCTATTAAACCATAAACTTTCATTATAAGTTATACCCACATAAAAACGAGGTTCTCTATTTGTCCATTGGTTGTACGTGCTCCTTGGTGTAAAATCGTAAGGCGCCTGAAAGTCTGAAAATCCAGTCTCTTTATAACCAGATTGGGGATCATCAATTGATCTTCCATTTGCAGTAAAATAGGCATCAACCATTTCCTGAGTTGCACTTAAACCACCCGCAGCTCTTATTTCATTAGCAGCTCCTAAATGATATGGTGTGACATCATAGTGATATGAATTATCTCCTTGAGGTAGAGCATAAATAATTTCGGTATTATAATCATTTGTCATCACATTGCGCGTTGATAAATAAGGATTATAACTGCCATCATCATTATATTCTTTATATAATTTAAAGGTATTAGGTACATAATCATCAATAATAGCTTTAGATGCATCAGCAGATGATTTCCATTTTTCCTGATTGTATGTTTGAGGTATTAGAGGTTCACCTTCTTTATTTATCAAACTGGCAAGATCTGTATTACCGTTGTATAGGGGACTTGCAGCAAAAAGAAGTGTCTTTTCTTTAATTACCATTGCAAAAGGACGGCTCATGCGTCCTGCATTACTTCCTCTAAAGTTTATACCTCTTAATTTTTCAGATGCAATATCTAGCTCATTAATAATGTAGGTAGAAACTTCATCTATACTATTACGCTTTAAACCAATAGCATCTAGATCTGCATCTGGGGCAATTGGTTCATCTCCTATAAGTATTACAGGCCCCCAGCTACGCATCAGGTTGTAATAGTAAAAAGCTCTTAAAACTCTCGCTTCTGCAGTATATTGCTCAATAACATCTGGAGAACAATCCTGACATTGATTAACATTCTGAATAAAAGTAGATGCAGAGCGTATTCCTCTATAAAAATTAGACCACAAGTTACTTACCTCTTGTGTAGTAGCATTCCAGTTACCCTGATTGAGAAAGTTTCCCATATGGAAAGACCAAACATATTCTGCCTCGTCAGAACCACCAGTCCATGGACCAGAATTATTTGAAGTAGTGTAGCGTTGTGCCATTTCACTAGGAATCTGGGAATATACATTTGCCAGATATTGCTCTACAGTACTTCTTTTTGAAAAAGTCTCTTTAAAGGTAAGGCGATCATCAGGTACCTGATCAAGATAATCATCATTACATGCAAGCAGTAAAAATGCACTGATTAGAAATAGTAATTTTTTCATTTCTTTTATTTTTCTATTTAATTCGTTTAAATCGTAGTTTGAAGGATTACCTTATTAAAAATCAACGGCTAATCCCACAGAAACTACAGAGATATTAGGATATGAACTACCATTACCTGTATTCAATTCAGGGTCCCATAAATCAAATTTGCTTATAGTAAAAAGATTAGTAGCCCTTATATAAAACCTTGTATTCAAAAGATTAATTTTATCAGTAAGACTAGATGGTAGTGTGTAGCCTATTTCAGCAGTTTTTAAACGGAAAAAATCAATATCACGTAACCACCACGTACTTCCCTGTGTATTGTTATTTTGCCCTATACCAGAAGCACCATAAGAAAGTCTTGGGTAAGTGGCATAAGGGTTGTCATTTTCTGGTGTCCAGCGATCTGTTGCAATTGAATAAATATTACCTTCACCACCGCCTCCTACAAAAGGTTGAACACCAAAACCACCTATAAAACGATCTGAAAAGCTTTGACCTTGAAAAAATAAACTAAGGTCAAATCCTTTATATTGTGCTGTTAAGCCAAATCCGTAGGTAAGAGCCGGGACATCACCATCACCAATTTCTTTTCTATCATAAGTGTCAATCTGGCCATCCTCATTTAAATCTTGATACTTGATATCACCAGGTTGAATCTGACCATATTGTGTGGGGAACCCATCGTCTGGAGTAATAAATCCATCACCATCAATGTCATCTTCCAAAGTAAATAAACGTTCTGCTATAAGACCAAAATTTGCAAGAAGTCCTGTGCCCTGTCTATTTAACCATGGGTATGGTTGTAATGGCTGCCCATTTTCAATAATTTTATTTTTGTTATAAGAAAAAGTACCTCTAAAGTCGAGTTTAAGCTCATTGATATTAGTATTATAGCTAATGGTACCATCAAAACCTTTATTTTCAACGATCCCTAAATTGCCATAAGGGTCAGAATTTAGACCTATATAATTGGGTATATCTCCACGATTAAGAAAAGCGCCTTCTGTGCGTTCTTTAAAAAGATCAAAAATCACCTTCAAATCATTATTTAAAGCATTGAATTCAATACCCAGATCCTGTTTACGAGCTTCTGCCCAAGTAACATTCACACCATAATATGTTTCTACAATGCCTCCTGTATATTGGCGATTCTCTCCAAAGTCATAACCCGCTCCATCACCCTGTTGTTCCACTCTGCTTAGGTAGGAAAACCTACCAGCTCCAGATTCTGAGCCTACTAGGCCATCTGAGTAGCGGAATTTTAGATAATTAATTGTGTTACTCAATGGTTCAAAGAATTTTTCGTTAGAAGCTACCCATCCTACTGCAACAGAAGGGAAAAACCCGTATCTGTTATCTGGAGCAAAATTTTCAGATCCATTATAACCGGCATTTACTTCAAAGAAATACCTGTTATCGTAAGAATATGTAGCCCGTCCTGCAAGTCCTTGATTTCTAAAAGGGATTGCATCAGTAAAATTACCTGCAAAAGCATCAGTGTAATCTGTTCTATTTGCAAGAAGAAGACCACTTACAGAGTGCTTTCCAAAGGAGCGGTCATAGTTGAGTGATGCTTGTAAATAAAATCTTCTGTTCCCTCGATTTGAACGGTCATAGCCTAAAAAGTTCTGACCTGAATATGTTTCGTTAAGCAGAAGAGCTCCGTCATCAGTATACGGGAAATTTTGATCTACGAAATAAGTGCTTTGTCTTTTTGTTCTATTTACATCCTGCTCATTGTAGTTATCAAATGCAAATAAGCCAGATGCTGAAAGACCTTCGGTGATAAAACTTAATTCTTGATTAACACTTAAGTTAGTATAGACCTGATTACGTGTTAAATCTCGATATCCTCGTTTTGCTACTTCAGCGTAAGGATTTCTTAAGCCACCGTTGGCGCTTTTACCTGGTACAAAACCACCTGGATAAATCACCGGATATTCTACAGGAGGTGCCTCCATCGCGGCACTAAATATATCACCAGGGCTTCTTCCGGGATATGTACCCTGAGATAAATATCCTTGAATTCCCAAATTAATGTTAGTAGTTTTTGTGATATCTACAGTAAGGTTAGAGGTGAAATTGTAGCGTTTAAAACGGGTGTCAGAGGTGTAACTTTCCAGACCATCTGTAATAAAAAGTCCCGTCTCGTCATAATAACCAAGGGAAAGATAATACCGTGCATCTTCTGCACCACCACTTACATTTAAAGACGCTCGTCTATTACGACCATAATCGTCAAAAACTTCATCTATCCAATCTACATTGGGGTAGAGAAGTGGATTCTCACCTGATGCAGTTTGGTCAATATATTGCTGAGAATACTTTGCAACCTGACCTCTTGTAGTTAATGCTTCATTAGCCAATTTCATATAGGTGACACCATCGGCTAGATCAGGAATCTTTGTAAAATAAGTAATACCTTCATAATAATCTAAGGTAACCTTTGGCTTTCCTATTTTACCTTTTTTGGTTTCAATTAAGATTACTCCATTTGCTCCTCGAATACCATATACGGCCGTTGCAGAGGCGTCTTTAAGAATAGAGAAAGAAGCAATGTCTCTAGGATCTATATTATCTAGTGACCTCTCGACCCCATCGATGAGAATAAGAGGGCCAGAATTTCCAAAACTAGAAATACCCCGTATCCAGAGGTCTGCCCCATCAAATCCTGGTATTCCATCTCTTTGCACTCCTGTTAAACCAGCTATACGTCCTGCAAGCATAGTACCAATATTTGCAACTGGTAGTTCAAGTTCTTCAGCTTCAATTGTAGATTGAGCACCTACAACGCTTATTTTTTTCTGTTTACCATATCCTACAAGAACTACTTCATCCAAAGCCTGCGGATCTCCTTGCATTTGAATATCTAGTACATCGTTTGCGCCAACAACCACTTCAGTTGTTTTCATTCCTACAAAAGAGAAAACTAAAATTGCATCAGCGGATGAAACCTCAATAGAATAATTTCCATCAAAATCAGTTTGACCTCCTGTATTAGTATTTTTTTCAATAACATTTACAGTGGGCAGGGGTACACCTTGAGGATCTGTAACAGTACCAGTCACAATAATAGGATTATTATTTTGCGCAAGAATTATTTGGCTGCCAGATATAAAAATTAACGCAGCAAAAAGTGATTGCTTCATCCATCTACTTGAGCGTGCAGGTAGATCAAGATGGTAGGATGTGTAATAAATCGTTTTAGTTAAGAAAAGTAATTTT
>JBALXG010000470.1:0-2725 GCA_036961055.1 Leeuwenhoekiella sp.
AATTTTTTGCATGAATGTTGGTTTTTTGGTTTAAATGGTAAATTTAATGTTTATTTAAGTTGTTTTTAGCTAAATTATTTCAGCTTATTAGCATATTAGGTTAATTATTGACAATTTAAACCGTTTTTTGATGCGCTATGGGAGGTTTTTGATTGACAAACTTTTAATAGAAAAGTGGACTTTGACTGAACTTTATAGAAAAACTCCCATAATTAGATTGATGTATTAATCCTTTCTACGGAAGTAAAGTTTAGTTTTGAAAAATAAATTGATCTTCTGCATACTTAAGAAATTTCAGCTGGATTTTGCAACATTACCTTCACTACTTTCTACATTTTATTTTTCCGGTAGTACTGGCCTTGTTATTTTTTAGAAAAGTCTGGTTAAAAGCTTATTTTATCATGCTAGCAACTATGCTGGTAGATTTAGATCACTTACTGGCTACACCCATTTTTCAGGCAGACCGTTGCAGCATTGGCTTTCACCCATTACATTCGGTATATGCGATTGGGATTTATATTATTCTGATTTTCTTTCCAAAGCCTTATCGCATTATAGGAATAGGTTTAGTGTGGCATATGATAACCGATGGAATTGACTGCTGGATGATCGCTCATACCTGATCCAGAATCCATTTGGCATAAAAATCGATTACTTCTATCTTATTTAATTCATTATGTGTTTCATGCCTTAAGCCTTTCCAGATTTTTAAGGTTATAGTTTCGGGATGTCTTTTTGCCCACTTTACTGAAGCTTCGGTCTCAGTAATCTTATCATCATCACCATGAGCCAGCAAGACGGGACAAGGCAGCTCATATTCCATATTTAAAATATAACTGCCATTATCGCGTAAGGCGAAATACGTGCGTGGAGTAATCTGATTATGAACTAAATTATCTGCTTTATAATCAATTGCTACCTGCCTGTCACGGGATAAATCTTCCGGATTAAGATTTGATTTTTGTGAACTATTTAATCCCACTACCATAGCCATTTGTCCAAGAATGGTCTGTACTGCACCGGCAGATCTTACAAGTTCGAGCCATGGTGAAGTTATCACAGCAGCTTCAGGCGCGAGTTTAGTAATTAATAAGTATCTCGCCACAAGCGCTCCACCCATGCTGTGACCATAAAGAACTACAGGGATTTCTGGATTGTCATTTATAGCCTCTTGATACATTGCATCAATTGCCAGCATGTAGTCATTAAGCGATCGTATATTGCCACGTTTACCTTCAGATTTGCCGTGACCGGGTAGATCTAACGCATAGCAACTTATTTGGTGGTTATTAAATTGTTTTGCCAGAAAATTATAGCGTTCCAGATGTTCTCCAAAACCATGAATAATGCATACAATAGCTTTCGCTGGAGCAACATTCCATCTTTTTCCGTGTAATTTATGTCTGCTTGTATTTACTGTAAATTCTTCAGAAAGAATATTTTGACTCATATTTTGCTATTAATACTTTGCAATTACAAAATATTGTGTAATTTTGCACTCCTTTTAGCAGCAGTAGGAAGCATAAAAGGGCTCGATATTTATCGTGAAAAAAATCAAATTTAAACCTCTTTTGCGGTTTTGGTTGCAAGTTTCCTCAAGAGCGTAAAATACAAACTTTTAATCAGCAATGGCTGAAGAAACTAAAAATACTGAAGTTCAGGAAACTGAAACTCCAGAAGTTCAAGAGACTGCAACTGCAGTTGAAGAAAAAAAGCCTGTGGAAAATTCTGCACAGCACAATCCTGAAGCTTTTCTTAAAGAATTTAACTGGCATAACTACGAGGAAGGTATTGACCCAATCGATGACGCTAAGTTAGATGAATTTGAAAAATTAGTAGCCGAAAACTTTGTAGATACTCTTGATGATGAAGTAGTAGAAGGTACTGTTATAAACATGACAGATCGCGATGCTATTATTGATATCAATGCGAAGTCTGAAGGTGTTATTTCTTTAAATGAATTTCGTTACAACCCAGATCTTAAAGTAGGAGATAAGGTAGAAGTATTAATTGATGTGCGTGAAGATGCAACTGGTCAATTGATTCTTTCTCACCGTAAAGCTCGTGTTATTAAGGCATGGGAGCGTGTTAATAAAGCTCATGAAGAAGGTACTATTGTTACCGGTTTTGTAAAAGCACGTACTAAAGGTGGTATGATTGTAGACGTATTTGGTATAGAAGCTTTCTTACCAGGTTCTCAAATCGATGTTAAGCCTATTCGTGATTACGATGCTTATGTTAATAAAACAATGGAATTCAAAGTTGTTAAAATCAACCAGGAATTCAAAAACGTTGTTGTTTCTCATAAAGCGCTTATCGAAGCAGATATTGAAGAGCAGAAAAAAGAAATCATCGGGCAGCTTGAAAAAGGTCAGGTACTTGAAGGTACCGTTAAAAACATCACTTCTTACGGAGTATTTGTTGATCTTGGTGGCGTAGATGGTCTTGTACACATTACAGATCTTTCTTGGTCTCGTATTAACCATCCAAATGAGATTGTTGATCTTGATCAAAAACTTAACGTTGTAATCCTTGACTTTGATGAGGATAAAACACGTATTCAATTAGGTCTTAAACAACTTAAAAAACACCCATGGGAAGCTCTTAACGAGGATCTTAAAATAGGTGATAAAGTTAAAGGTAAAGTAGTTGTAATCGCAGATTACGGTGCTTTTGTTGAAGTAGAAGAAGGTGTTGAAGGTCTTATTCACGTAAGCGAAATGTC
>JBALXG010000471.1:0-2713 GCA_036961055.1 Leeuwenhoekiella sp.
TATCGTCTTTTTAACACTTTTAGATTTAGCCACTAAACAAGACATGATGTTTGTCTCGCTATTTCCTGTTACAGAAATAAAAGCATCCATATCATAAATATTTTCTTCTTCCAGTAATTCCACATTGCGGCCATCACCATTAATCACAAGCGTTCTGGGGAGTTTTTCAGCAAGTTCAAAGGCTTTATCCTTATTCTTTTCTACAAGTTTTACATTAAAGTTATGAGAACAAAGATCGCGGGCGGTTTTATAACCTATTTTACTTCCGCCTAAAATCATTACATTTTTTATCTCCTGCTTCATTTTACCGGTAAGCTTGTAAATCTCTTCAACTCCCCGTTTAACAGTAATAAAATATACCTGATCACCTTCTTTAAAAATAGTATCTCCTCTGGGTATTAATGTATATTGTGTACCCGTACGCTGTATAGCGATAGGCATAAAATGTAATTCGGGAAAAATGCGTGCGGCTTCCTTTACACTTTTACCTACAAAAGATGCGGTACGCGAGAGTGTAGTTCCCACCATTGTAAGCGCCCCGTTCTCAAATTCATAACTATCTGTAAATGCAGATTGATTAAGCAACAATTCAATTTCTGAAGCCGCCAGACTTTCTGGAGAAATCAACTCATCTATACCAAATTTTTTAAACCCGGCAAGTTCTTGATTTTCTATAAATTCAGTGTTTGAAATACGCGCTATAGTACGCTTTGCGCCCATTTGTTTAGCAAGCACACAAACAGTAATATTAGTAGTTTCACTTGCAGTGACACTTATTATAAGATCTGTATTTTCAATCCTGGCATCTTTTAATACTGCAATCGAGGTTGAATCGCCGCGTATGGTACGTATATCCAGATGTGTATCTGCATAAGCGATACTATCTTTATCAACATCAATAAGGGTAATGTCCTGAGACTCGAAAGAAAGTAATTTTGCTAAATGAAATCCTACTTCTCCTGCTCCTGCAATGACTATCTTCATAAAAGTTTTTGAAAATAAAAACGTTGCAAATATACATGATTTAAGCACAACACCTTATGATTAGGTTCTTCATTAGACACTCTTAACTTATCTCCCAACATACACTATCTTTGCCGCAAATTTTTGCTATGGCTCAAAATGTAAATCCGTATAAAGATTCTCAAAATTCAAAAAGAGAGCAGGTTGAACAGATGTTTGATACAATATCAAAGGAATATGATGGTTTAAATCGCGTAATTTCCTTTGGCATTGACGTTAAATGGCGCAAAAAAGTGGTTAATCTTGTAAAAGAAACACAACCACAAATTATACTTGATGTTGCTACGGGAACGGGCGATCTGGCTATAAATATGGTAAAAACCGGAGCAAAAAAAATAATAGGCCTTGACATATCTGCCGGAATGCTGGATGTAGGCCGAAAAAAAATTAAGGCAAAAGGATACGAGAATATAATAGAAATGGTTCAGGCAGATTCTGAAAATCTTCCTTATACAGACAATTATTTTGATGCGATCACAGTTGCCTTTGGTGTACGTAATTTTGAAAACCTGGAAAAAGGTCTAGGCGAAATTTTACGCGTTCTTAAACCTAACGGAATTTTTATAATACTTGAAACATCAGTTCCTGTAAAGACTCCTTTTAAGCAGGGATACACGCTTTATTCTAATAAAATACTTCCTATAATTGGCAGATTATTCTCAAAAGATAAAGACGCCTATGCTTATTTAAGTAAGAGTGCATCGGTTTTTCCTTATGGTGAAAAGCTCAACAATATTTTGAGAAAAATTGGGTTTACTAATGTGCAGGATAAGCCACAAACATTTGGAGTGGCGACAATTTACTGCGCATCAAAATAAATGCATGAAAAAAGTAGTAATTCTCTTATTTCTCATATTTTCCTTTCAAAATAGTAATGCACAGCTTTTTAGTAAAGAAAGAGTTGCAAACCTTCAGGATTTTGATGAGCAGCGCTGGTCATGGGGCTACTTTTTAGGATTTAATAATTATGATTTTAAATTTAAATACAAAAACCCTACTGAAGATATTTTAGTAGAAAAAAGCACTGGTTTTAATGTAGGACTCGTGGGCGATTTACGTATTAATAAATATCTTAATCTGCGTCTTGAGCCAGGCTTATATTTTACAAATCGAAACCTTTATTTTCCAGGGAATTTTGAGACTGAAAATGATCAAATGCGGGAAACTACTTCTACTTATATACATGTGCCACTACTTCTCAAAGTCTCTACTAAGCGACTTAATAACTGGAAACCTTTTGTAGAAGGAGGTTTTTCATTTTCTAACAACTTATCGAGTAATGAGACTAATCCTGACGATAACAGCGCCGGGCAGTTTAGAATGAAAACGACCACCTATTATTATGAAGTAGGTTTTGGTATAGATTTTTATCTCTATTATTTCAAATTCACTCCCAGCATACGCGGAATTTTTGCTTTAAATAATGAACTTGTTCCTGACGTAGACCCCGAAAGTATTTACACTTCAAATGTTGTAAAAATGATGTCAAGAGGCATCTTTATCAACTTTACATTTCAATAATCAATTTTTTAAAGGACTATTTTCTACGTTTAAATTCGCTTAAAAAAATTGCCGTCGCTGTCGCCACATTAAGACTTTCTGTATTTGTATTGCCAAATTGAGGTATAGCTAACCTTTGCGTCACCAGAGATTCTATCTGAGCCGAAATACCCTGAGCTTCATTGCCCAT
>JBALXG010000472.1:0-2708 GCA_036961055.1 Leeuwenhoekiella sp.
GGAAATTCACATTTCAGTCAAACCAACGATTATTTAGAAAAGCTGGGAAAGCCTTCGGTTAATTGGTAGATTTTGAGCGTATTTTTTTACCAAGCAAAATTATTAAATGGGGTTAATGATAAGACGTTAATCAATTAAGAGTATTGACGTGACATCTTTCTTTCCAGTTTGTTTTCGGTATTTAACCAGCTTTTTTTAGCTTCAGGTTTTTTACCTTCATCGCAACTGAATTGGAACAATAGGAAATTGATAACTAACAAAGTCCCTAGAATAAAAAAGAAAATAGACATAGTTTTAGTGTGTGATGGTTATACATTTATTTAAATCAAATTTCCGAAAATGTTTCGCAACAAGGAGTATAATTTTTGCGAAAACTATACTAAATCTTTGCTACGTAAAAACCCGGATTTTTACTTTCGTCGATCATTTTTAGCTCTTGCAGGCTACTTTGTACAAAATTGACTTCATCATCTGTTATTTGAGCCTGCGACCAGCGCGTAAGGCTCAACCATTTCTGTACATCCTCTAACTTTTGCTCGTATCTATTAGCTAATGTTTTGTCAATAGATGGAATTCTTTTAAAGTCTTCGGTTACTACATTAAGCGTGTTTAAGAACGTATTCAGCGATTCCGCATTTTCTGAAATGCATTTATCTGCTGCTGCTATTACAAAACTTGACCATGGAGTAGGAAAATCACTAACTCTTCTAAAGACTCCTGAATCTACCAGAGGTTTAGTGGTAAAATGTTCCCACATAAAATAATCTGCCTCCTCATTGGTTAAACATTTAACCGCATTTTGTAAGGTTTGTACCTCGACAAATTCAAGTTTATCTGTATCCCAATTATTCTTTTTGGCTAAAACATAAGCCATAATGTGAGATCCTGATCCATATCGACTTATAGCAACTCTCTTGTGCTCTAAATCTGCTAATTTTGTAAATGAACTTTTTGCTGCTACGTGTATTCCCCAAATTAAGGGTGAGGATACA
The DNA here is from genome assembly GCA_036961055.1 of Leeuwenhoekiella sp. Classification (GTDB taxonomy): domain Bacteria; phylum Bacteroidota; class Bacteroidia; order Flavobacteriales; family Flavobacteriaceae; genus Leeuwenhoekiella. Next base: position 993 of record JBALXG010000472.1, read on the forward strand.
TAATTTTGAATGATCTTAGAGGGGTTACCATTCGCGATATCTTTTATGATACCATCTGTTAAGATTATTGCAATATCAATTTCATCATTTCTTAGAGCTTTGGTCATTGCGCCGGTTCCCTGGGGAAACTCAATCCATTCTACTTCAATACCTCTTTGTTCAAATAAGCCATCTTCAATGGCGAGGTGAATAGGAAGGTTAAAATGCTCTGGCACACCACCTAATCTAAGATTTATCATTACTTATTCTTCTCTCTTAACAGGTCAAAAATACCGTATTGAGATCTTATTTCCGGATCTTGGGCCTTCTTTTCGATATAACTGTTATTTTCTTCGTTATTGTGAACACGTGCCTTACAATTATCATTTAATTGAAGGTTTAATATGTCCTTTAATTCAATAAACAGGTCCTTATCATACACAGGAGTAAGTACTTCTATGCGCCTGTCGAGATTACGCGTCATCCAGTCTGCAGATCCTATATACATTTTTTCATCACCATCGTTATGAAATAAATAAATGCGGCCATGTTCTAAATATCTGTCTACAATACTTGTCATAAAGATATTTTCACTTAGCCCTTTAATCCCTGGAATGAGACTGGTAAATCCTCTCACAATCATGCGTATTTTTACTCCGGCATTGCTCGCTTTGTATAATAACTCAATCATTTCAGGATCTTCAAGGCTATTCATTTTTGCGATTATAGCAGCCTTTTTTCCGTTTCTGGCATTCTCAATCTCTGTATTTATTAACTTTTCAAAAGTTCGTCTTGTTGTAAACGGGGAGATAAGAAGATGTTTGTTGCGTGGGATTATTAATGTGCCTTCCAGCACTTCAAAAACTCTTGCCAATTCTTTAGTGATACGCTTGTCTGCAGAGAATATGCCGTGATCTGAATATATTTTAGAAGTTTCACCATTAAAATTTCCTGTACCTATATAAACATATCGTTTAGCTTTGTCATTTTCTGTTCGGGTAATCATCAATATTTTTGAATGTACTTTTATCCTGGGATAACTATAAATTACCTTAGCTCCTTTTTCTTCAAATTTTCTACCCCAGATTATATTGTTTTCTTCATCAAATCGCGCTTTAGCCTCTATAAATATTATCACTTGTTTGCCGCATTCAAGTGCGTGGAGAAGGGCAGATGTAAGCCTTGATTCTTCGGCTACACGATATAGGGAGATTTTAATACTTGTAACCTGAGCATCATTTGCAGCTTGTTCTACAAAAGTTTCAACATAGCCGAATGACATAAAAGGAAAGTGTACCAGCTGATCTTTCTTAGAAATGGCTTCAAAATAATTATCTGCATATTCAAGAACTTTGTGCTTAACAGGTTCCATCTTCTCATAATGTAATTCAGGGTTATTTGTAGGATCAGGAAAACCGAAAAAGTCATTAAAGTTGTGATATCTGCCGCCGGGCATCATATCAATTTTACCCAGTTTAAGCAATTTGCGCAATTGTTTAACTGTGGTCTTGGGCATAGATGAGTCGTAGAGCAATCGTGTTGCCTGGCCTTCCTGGCGCTGCTCTAATGATTGATAAATACGTTCTGCCAGAATACCATCAAGTTCATCATCTATATATAACTCTGCGTCTCTGGAGAGTTTTATTTCATAAATGCCTGTAATTACTTCATCTTCAAATAAACTGCTTGCTTTATATCTTATAATGTCGTCAATGTAAGTAATGTAATGTTTATCTC
>JBALXG010000473.1:0-2701 GCA_036961055.1 Leeuwenhoekiella sp.
ATTTGTAGCTTTAACGGCATCTGCTTACACACCACTGCGCTATATAATGAGCTGGCAGGGACTTTTTGATTTGCAGGAAGAGCCCGGAGATATGTTTGTTACACCTACCCGACCTAATGGATGGGATGATGGCGGAACTTATAAAAGCATGCATTTTCATACCTGGAACGACACACAATGGCAACCAGAAAACACTTGGATTACTTGTTTTAATGGTATTAACAATATAAATCGTGTGATTTCGCAGATAGAATTCGGCTCACTTCCTATTGAAGGAGAACAGGCTGATGCTGTCGTATCAGAAATGCGGGCACTACGAGCATTGTATTACTCAATTTTAGTAGATACACATGGCAATGTACCTATACTTGCAGACTATAGTGATGAGATCCCTATGCAAAGTTCACGTCAGGAAGTTTACGACTTTATTGTAAGCGAACTTACAGAAGCTATTCCCTCTCTTTCTGAAACCGTAGACCAAACAACTTACGGAAGAATAACAAAATGGGGAGCTTACCAGATTCTTGCCCGTGTTTACTTAAATGCAGAGGTCTATACCGGAACACCACAATGGCAAAAATGTATAGAAATTTGTAATGAAATTATAAATGGCAGCAAATTTAAACTTGAACCTGTATACCGCGACATTTTCAAAACAGAAAATCAAAATTCTTCAGAAATTGTTTTTGCTGTTCCTTATGATGAGATTTATGCCACAGAGTGGAATGCGCATATGAAAATGCTTATGCCTGCACACAGAGATGTATTTAACATGCAGGCTCAGCCATGGGGCGGCTCAAGTTGTAACCCTCAATTTATAGACAGTTATGATCCAGATGATAAACGTTTATCAGACACCTGGTTAATGGGCGACCAAAAAGATGCAGATACCGATGAAGTATTGTTTACACTGGTAAACAGAATGCCAAGTATTTATTTCTGCGAATTTGAAGAAGGTTTTAGATGTGCCAAATATGAAATAAAAGCCGGCGCAAAGGGCAGCCTTAGCAATGACTTTCCATACTTTAGATACACAGACGTACTTATGATGAAAGCCGAAAGTCTTTTACGCACCGGGCAAAGTACTGAAGCTGCGCAAATAGTAACTGATGTAAGAACGCGTGATTTTGCTACTTTAGAAAAAGCTACCGTGACAGGAGCAGAACTGGAAGGAGATACTACAGTAAATTACGGAACACTGGCAGAGGATGGCTCAATCGCAGAAGCGGGAGATCAATCTACAGTAAAATACGGCCGCTTTCTTGATGAATTAGGCTGGGAATTTGCCGCAGAAGCCAGACGTCGTACAGATATGATACGTTTTGGCGTTTATCAGACAAAAAGCTGGTACAATCATACTCCGCAAGGCGATTATACAACACTATTCCCTATAGGATTAGAAGAGTTAAATACAAACCCAAATCTGGTGCAAAATCGCGGTTATTAAGGGTATAACTAATATTTATTATGCAATTTTAAGTGTTTTTTTAAATTAGCCTTTGGTGATGCAAGGAGGAATTATAACCCTCCTTGCTTATTTTAATATATTTTAATATCATCTCATTTAATGAAATATACTTTTGACTCTTTCAGAAAATTCGCATTAGGTTCGTATATGAACAGAATCCTAATTTGAATTATAATGAGACTATTAACCAAAACTTTTACTTAAAACATTGTAAACATCAAGATCGGACGTAAAGTCCATATTTTAGCAATACTTAATTTTAGTGGATTTAATCCTGCTGAATCTTTTTGTAGATAATTAAAAAATTCAATATTCAAAAATATGAATGAAATTTTTATCGAACTTAATTTCATTTTTATCTATTTTAAAGAATATATATGTGATTATATACTTATGACGTTTATAGGCAATTCTTCTCTATAATTAGGTTGACTAAAAAATTAAACTTTTTAGCACCATACCTAATAAAAAACAACCCTGCCGAAAAAATTCCTACAGAAAAGCAATTTTTGAACTCAAGCTCCTAATTATCAATCAGGTTCAGAACGAACAGTATACTCTATATTCCAAAAGGGAAAAAGAAATAGCAGCTGTTTTAAAAGAATAAATCCAATTTAAATTTTTGAGTGCCTGTATTCTTTATTGAACCTATTTGTTCTGTTTTTAAAACTGCTCATAGGCAAACTAAAAAAACCTTCTATATTTGGCATTCAAAAAACAGGTAGAATATGGCTTACATAGGTTGGTTGGGCGCGATAATTTTTATTGTTGCCTATTTACTTTTGAGTTTAGAATATATTTCTGCAAAAAAATATTTCTACCACCTACTCAATGTACTAGGCGCAATTTGTTTAGTCATAAATGCAATAGTAATTGATGATTATCCAAATATTTTTGTGAATGGAATCTGGGGAATCATAGCTCTTCTTGCCGTTTATAAAAGATATGAACAAATTAAATAGTTAGATTCAGCTACTAAAAGTAAGAAGCCCTAAACTATATCTAGTATAGATCGCCACTTTCTCTCTATAACTTTCTTCTGTCTCATCAAACATTCCCAGATAATAATAAGCCCCATCTATAAGTGCAAAAATAACTTCTGTGATTTCTTTTAAATTGGTATTGGTAATAAGATGATTGTTTCGGGCTTCTGTAAGTTTCTCAAATAAAACACGGTGCAACTCGTGCAAATAAGACTTAAAACTCGCTTTAAAATCTGGCACCCTATATATT
>JBALXG010000474.1:0-330 GCA_036961055.1 Leeuwenhoekiella sp.
TTAGTAGTAACCCCATTATCACTAGGAATAGCAAAGTCTGCAATATCTTCCTGCTGCTCAGTTGCTCCGAAAAGGACATTTCTGGCATAGTATGTATTATCTGAATGCATTTCGCCTAAAAGCCACGCCCTGTCGTTAACAATACTCCTTAAAGGAACATAAGCTCCATTGACAGCTTGCTCAAAATCTGCTTCCGTTTTATAGAATGTTTCAGAACTTAATGAAGTTTCTGGGTATATGGTTAGTTCATCCTCACAGCCTGTTAGGGTAAAACCAATCAATACAAAGAGTAAGACTATTTTTTTCATTTTTTTTATTTTTTTCATTGGT
>JBALXG010000474.1:340-2696 GCA_036961055.1 Leeuwenhoekiella sp.
TATGAATGAATCTATCTAATTAAAAATTAACATTAAGGCCTAGACTGAAGATACGTGGAACAGGGTATCCGGAATAATCTACTCCTTGACTTAGGTTACCGCCATCTCCATTTCCGTCTGGTTGTGCGCTTATTTCAGGATTAGGACCACCCCAATATTTTGTGAATATATATACGTTTTGAACCGAAGCATAAAGTCTTGCAGATTTAAAATATTTCTCCATTCCTGGAAGTGTAAAGCCCAACGTAATATTTCTAATATTAAAGTAAGAAGCATCAGCCACAAACCTGCTGTTTACCCAATCTCTTTCAATACCAGTAACATTTCCTCCGCCAACTGTAGTCCCATAAAAACCACGACCAGGATTATCTACAGATCTAAAGCGATACTTTACATCTTTTAAAAGGTTAAAAACTCCATCTAAATTAGCAGTGCTATAGATATGTCGTACTAAAAGCTCATTTCCTTGGGACCCAGTTCCTAAAATAGACAGATCAAAATTGCCAAACTCAAACGTATTCGTAATTCCATAAGTAAAATCTGGAAAAGGACTACCCATTATAGCACGGTCATCATCGTCACCCCCATTAGTAATAACTCCATCTCCATTAACATCTACTAATTTTATACTACCTACAGTAGACCGTCCCGGCACCTGTGGAGAATTGTCTAAATCTGCCTGATTTAAATAAACACCATCTGCAATATGACCATAGAATTGGCCGAATGGTTTGCCAACTTCAGTAATATGAAAGGCGCCGTAAACTCTGTCTATTCCATCTGCAAGTGATTTGACAATGTTGCGGTTAAATGAGATATTAGCGTTTGTTTTCCATTTAAACTTGCCCGTAGTATTTATAGTGTTAACACCAAACTCGTGTCCCCAAAAATGAATTTCCCCAATATTATCACTAAAATTAGTGAAACCTGATTCTTGTGGTACTTGTACATTATATAATAAATTGGTCGTGTTTTTACTGTAATAATCATAGACCAAAGAAACTCTATTATCAAATAAACTAAGATCAAGACCCACATCAAATTGTTTTGTTGTTTCCCACCCCAAATTGGGGTTAGATAATGAAGAAACAGCAGATCCTGGAGCCGTATTACCGTCAAAAACAGCGTTTACTGTATTATTAATTAATGCATATTGGGTATAATTACCAATATTATTATTTCCTGTAACCCCATAACTAGCTCTTACTTTTAGCAACGACAATGAGGAAATATTTTGCATGAACTGCTCATCGGAAGCAATCCATCCTGCAGATACAGAGGGGAAATTACCCCATCTGTTTTTAGCTCCAAATCGAGAGGAACCATCTCTACGAACAGATGCAGTTAATAAATACTTTCCTTTATAGTTATAAGTAAGTCTGGATAAAAAAGAGACAAGACTATATTCTTGGACCCCGCTATTAGTCCCTCCTCTATTTATGTTGAGTGCTCCCTGAACTATAGGTAGTCTATCATCAGAAAATGTATCAGCCTGAAGTCTATTTCTATCTCTACGAAACTGCTGAAAAGTAAATCCGCCTAAAACTTCAAAATTATGATCCCCTAAACTCTTAGAATAGGTAGCAGTATTCTCATTTAACCATGAAAAATCGTCAATAGTTTCCCTGACAGATTGAGCTGTTGTGGGTAGAGTTACATTTATACCACTGGTTGCTGTAGAGGGACTAAAATAAGTATACTTAGAATTATAAAATTCAGCATTCATACTTGTCTTAAGCACTAAGCCAGTTAAAGGTTCATATTGAAAATAAGCATTAGATAATAGATTTAAATTTTTAGTTTCATTCTTTATTTCCTTTGCTGATCTAACCCAGTTAGCGTAGTTAAATATGTTCCCCGTACTACCCGGAAGATTATTTTGAATAGTTAACTCACCATTTTCATCATAAATAGGCATAATAGGCCAAGTATGGAGGGCATTAAAAAGAATACCCGTACCCCTATCACCATCTGTTTTTGGCGTATTGTCAATTATATAAGATGGCGCAACATTAAATCCCACTTTTACCTTATCAGATAAATCATAATCAAGATTCATACGGATAGAATATCTTCTATAATTGGAGTTAATCACAACACCATCCTGATTAAAGAATCCTGCAACCACAGCTGTTCTTACTTTATCCTTATTAGAGGTTACTGTAAGGTTATAACTTTGCATAGGTGCTGTACGCAGTAAAGCATCATACCAGTCATTATTCTTCCCTGCGTACTGCGAAGGATTTTGAAAAATTTCAGGAACGGGATCCCCTTGATCTTGATAATATTCTTTTTTAAACTGGGCAAATTCAACCGCATTCATCATTTCAACCCTGCCACGTTGCGGCACCGTTTG
>JBALXG010000475.1:0-2692 GCA_036961055.1 Leeuwenhoekiella sp.
CTTCTCATCCCAGATTTTTAAATCTTTAAGCAACTGGTTGCCAGATGTTATTAAAGCAGAATTTTCGGGCTTTATATTTTTAATTGTGAGTAGTACTTTTGCGACCTGATCCTGTGCTTTTTTAAGCGTATTTACCTGATTATGCATTGTGATCGCTGTATTTTCAGCGTCGATCATAAAATCATTATATTCTTTGAATTGTTGAGTAGAAATGTTAAGTAAAGGATTTTCTTTAATAACAGCGGTAGTCACTTTTGATTGATCATCGTATTTAATCTCAAGAGTATAATTTCCCACTGCTGCTTTATGACCGCTATAAATTGCCTCCATATAAGCTTCAGGAATGCCGGGAATTGATGTGTATCTCATATCCCAGACAAAACGGTTCAATCCTGTATTTGTGCTAAGTGTTGGAGCTTCAGATGGTGCTCCTTCATATTCTTTATACGATTTATCAGGTTGTGATGTAAATTCACGAACGAGATTTCCAGCTTGATCTTTAATTTTCAATGTTACGATGACGGAATCTTTCACTTTTGGCAAATTGTAATAGATCACCACACCATTTGCAGGATTAACACCTTCTGAAGAAGCAGTACCATTAAAATCGTCAGTTTTACCATTTAATGCACTTCCCCATGAGCCATAAAATGCAGGCTCTGGTGTAAAAATCTTAAACTCTGATGAGTTTTTAGTGTATTGTTCAAGTGTTGCCAGATCGTCTAAAATCCAGAAGGCACGACCTGAAGTTGCAACTATGAGATCATTATCATGAATTTGAAGATCTGTAATAGGAGTAACCGGAAGATTTAATTGTAAAGATTCCCAAGATTTTCCACCATTCCATGAAGCGTATATTCCTAATTCTGTACCCGCAAAAAGCAAATCCTTATTATTTGGGTCTTCTCTAATAACCCGCGTAAAAGCTCCATAAGGAATGCCTTCACTTATGTTAGTCCAGCTTTTACCATAATTAGTTGTTTTATAGATAGCCGGAGTATAATCTGTAAATTTATATCGCGTGGTCGCAATATAAGCCGTTGCAGGATCATTGGGAGAAATCTCTATGGCGTTAATTAAACATTCTTTTAAACTCTTAGGCGTTATATTTTCCCAACTTACGCCGCCATTTTTGGTTACATAAACTAATCCGTCATCGCTTCCTGTATAGATTACTCCTTTCTCAATAGGAGATTCTATAATATAGCTCAGCGTTCCATAATTTTCTGCACCTACAGCTTCTATGGTATAAGGACCACCACCTTTACCCTGTTTTTCATCAATATTCTGGGTAAGATCAGGAGATATTTCTTGCCATGTTTGCCCCATGTCTGTCGTTTTTAAAACCAATTGTGCACCATGATAAATTGTGCCAGGCTCATGTTGTGACCATATTATAGGTGCATTCCAATTAAAAAGGTATTTCATATCCCGGGCAGCTTTTCCTAAATATTGTATGGGTGCCGCCATGATATTTGTACTTCCTTTTGACTTCATATCAAGAACTTCAATCGTACCAAGATAGCTTCCGCCAAAAACATAACGAGGATCGTCAGGATCAAAAGCTAAAAATGCACTTTCTCCACCGGCTGCGTAGGTCCAATCCTGTTCAGTAATACCGCCACGACCTAATGAAAGACTTGCAATTTTTACTGAAGTATTATCCTGCTGGCCACCATAAATATTATATGGAAATAAATTATCTGTATTAATACGATAAAACTGACCGGTAGGCATAATATCCTGAGTTGACCAGTTCTCACCATTATCAAAAGAAATGGATGCACCGCCGTCATCAGCCAGTACCATGTTTTTTGAATTGTTAGGATTAATCCATAAATTATGCGTGTCACCGTGCAAAATAGGCAGTGTTTCCCAAGTTTTACCACCGTCAATTGAGCGGAGGGCAGGGGCGCTCATTACATAAACTACGTTTTCATTATTAGGATCTGTAAAAACTTCGGTATAATACCACGCGCGCTGTGTTAAACGATTATCACCACTCACCATATCCCACGACTTACCGGCGTTTTTTGATACATAAAGACCGCTTTTATCTTGCTGTGAGTCACTTTCTATTAGTGCATAAACTTTATCAGGATTTGCCCTGCTCACACTTATGGCCATTTTTCCTTTTTCCTTGGGTAAGCCATTATGAATAGTGTCCCATGTAGCTCCGCCGTCTATAGATTTATAAAGTCTGCTTCCTTCGCCGCCGCTTATTACCTTCCACGGTGTGCGTTGATGATGCCACATTGCGGTATATAATACATCAGGATTGTGCGTATCCATAGATAATTCTGTGCTTCCCGTCATTTCATTTACAAAAAGTACTTTTTCCCAGCTTACCCCACCATTAATTGATTTGTAAACACCGCGATCTGGGGTGGGACTTCCCACAGCTCCTTGTGCCGCAACAAAAACAATATCAGGATTTGTAGGGTTAATTTGTATTCTGGCGATTTGTTGGGTAGAATCAAGCCCCATTTTTTTCCAGGTTTTTCCGGCATCAGTAGATTTGTACACGCCGTCACCGTAAGATGTCATCACTCCCCGTACAGCGTGCTCGCCCATGCCTACATAGACTATATTAGGATTTGATTCTGAAACTGCAATGGCACCCACAGAACCTGTTTTAAAAAATCCGTCAGAAATGTTTTTCCAGTGTTGGCCGGCATCTGTTGTTTTCCAG
>JBALXG010000476.1:0-2690 GCA_036961055.1 Leeuwenhoekiella sp.
AACGTGGTTTTTCCGGCTCCACTTGCTCCTACAATTGAAACAACTTCTCCTTTTTTTATAATTAGATCTACACCTTTTAATACTTGCAGGTCTCCGTAAGATTTAATGATATTCTTAGCTTCTATCATTTATTTTAATTTCTTCAGCAAATATAGGAAGGGTCACATTATCTACCTACTAAATTAGAACACATACCTGTAAGATTAAGCGTTTATAAGCGTCAAAGGTCCTGAAAACTACTTGATACAAACTAACGAAAAGTTAAATATATATAAATCAAAAGAGTGGTGATTATATTTGTTGAGCTATGAAAGATAATTTAAAAACAGCAACCCTTGCAAATGGTTGTTTTTGGTGCACAGAAGCCGTTTTTCAGCGGTTTAAAGGAGTTTTTAATGTAAAAAGCGGTTATACCGGGGGCTTTATTAAAAATCCGCCATATCGTGAAGTTTGTACTGGACGAACAGGTCATGCCGAAGGAATTCAGTTTCAGTATGATGAGACTATAATTTCATTTAAAGAAATTCTTGAAATATTCTTTACCACACATGATCCTACAACTTTAAACAGACAGGGCAATGACCGAGGGACTCAATACAGAAGTGCAATATTTTATGAAAGTGAAGAGCAGAAAAATGAAGCTTTAAGTATTATAAAATATCTTGAAGACCAGAAAGTTTTTGAAAATCCTATTGTAACAGAAATTGCTCCTCTTAGTGTATTCTATGAGGCAGAGGTTGAGCATGATGATTACTATAACCGAAATAAAGAACAAATGTACTGTCAGTATATCATCAACCCAAAGGTGGCTAAGATTAAAAAGCATTACCAAAATAAATTAAAAGAAGAATACGTATAATAATTTAAAATCATTTATGCCACCGTATAAACAATTTGAAGAATATAATATAGATATACAGGATGAAGTAAAAGACAGATATAAGTCTATAATTTCAGATCTGGGAGAGAATGTAAATAGAGAAGGTCTTTTAAAAACTCCAGAAAGAGCTGCGAAAGCTATGATGTTTTTGACACAGGGTTATAATTTAGATCCGGCCGAGATTTTAAGAGAAGCTATGTTCAAAGAAGATTATAATGAAATGGTCATCGTAAAAGACATAGAAGTTTATTCTCTTTGTGAACATCATATGTTACCTTTTTTTGGTAAAGCGCATATCGCATATATCCCAGATGGTCAAATTGTAGGATTGAGTAAGTTACCCAGAGTAGTTGATGTATTTGCCAGAAGACTTCAGGTGCAGGAACGATTAACCCACAATATTCTTGAATGTCTAAACGATACCTTAAAGCCTCAGGGTGTCGCTGTGGTTATAGAAGCTTCACATATGTGTATGATGATGCGAGGTGTACAAAAGCAAAATTCAAAAACAACAACATCTGGCTTTAGGGGGCAGTTTGAAAAAATTGAAACCAGAAATGAGTTTTTAAAACTAATAAGTTCAGATTTATCATAAAGTGGCATTTTTTTTGTTGTAACTAAATAAACACCTTTGACTTATGAAAAATGAAAAATATAAACTTTTACGTAAGGGTTTACTTTATGATGCAATAGGAATGGTGAGTATGGCAATTCCGGTAGTAGGTCCCTTTTTAGATATAATCTGGGCGCCAGTTGCTGCAAAACAAATGAGCACTATGTATCCTGGCGCCAAAGGAAAAATAGCTTCTGTACTGGTATTTATTGAAGAAATACTTCCTTTTACAGACATTATTCCATCTTTTACATTAATGTGGGTTTACACATTCATTATAAGTTCTAAACCTGCTCCAACTTTTAGACTAAAGCCTGAACGTATTAAAAGTTAAAAAAAGCGCCGTACGGCGCTTTTTTGGTTTAGAATACTTTATTTTTTTTGGGACTCAAGCCATATTTTAGCTTCTAAAATATTTTCAAAAACCTCAAGTGGTAGCTGTGCAAAATGTTTTTCTAAAAATGAGTTTTGCTTTGTTAAGGCAAGAGTAGTGACAATTGCCATGGCAGTAACATTATATTTATCTAATGATAGATAAATAACAGGGTTGACGCTATAGGAATTTATTCTATTAGAAATGTAATTGTAAGATCTGCCTTCATAGAATTTATCACAGTATTCAAATAATTTTTTGCTATCACAAACGTCAAATACAATACCGTTGTTTATTTCAGCAATGACAAAATCACCTTCAAAAGTAATTTTGCCGAAGCTGAATTTTGCTTCATTAATCATTAAAATTTGGGGAATTAGGGGGATTTTAAGTTTTGTTAGTTTTATGGTACAAATGTAGTATTAAAGAAAGAAGCCGTCTATAAGACGGCTTCAATAATTATGTTATGTATCAAATTTTAAGATTGTGTAGAATTTTCCGTCTTTTCTATAGAAATACTTAATTCTTCACTTCCTTCTTCTATATCCATAAATATATTATCTCCTTCGACTAATTTTGAAGTAATAATTTCTTCTGCAAGGGCATCTTCAATATATTTCTGAATTGCTCTTTTAAGAGGTCTGGCTCCATACTCTTTATCAAAGCCTTTTTCACTTATAAAATCTTTAGCTTTATCACTTAACTTTAAGTCGTATCCTAAATCTTTTATACGTTCAAATAATTTGTGCAATTCAATGTCTATAATTTTATGTATTTCAGACCGATCAAGTGCGTTAAAAATAACAACATCATCAACCCGATTT
>JBALXG010000477.1:0-2689 GCA_036961055.1 Leeuwenhoekiella sp.
CCCTCTGAAGCACTTTAGGAGTGGAGATTGTTACCGGTGGGTAACCATACTCGCTGCGTACCCAGTCTCCTTCAAGCAATTCTTTAGAAGGATGACCTATGTAGGTATCTTTTACATAATCAAACCCCTTTGTGGCTATTAAAATCCCCGCTGCAAGGACTAAAATCGCAAAAATACCCAAAATACTGGTAAATATTAGTTTGCGCTTTCTTCGTTTTGCAAGTGCGTTTCTGTAAGCCTCATCCCTCATTAATTCTTCCTCTGTAGGCTCAGGAAGTGCTTCTTTTGTTTCTTTAACAACTTGCTCAACTACAAGCCTGTCTGCTTCGGCCTTACCTTGTTCAGGACGTATGCGTGCAAATTTTGTTAAATCTGCCGTGCGTAAAACCTGCTCTAATTTTCTTATGGTTTCATCGCTTAATTCAACCTTATGTGTATCTCTTTCTAGATATAACCGGTTTATAAGTTCGCCGGTTGTACTTTCCATAGACCGGTCATAAACCTCATCATCAAGATATCTTTTTACAATATCTGTCAAGCGGGAATAATAAGCTTTTGTAACTGTTTGATCTGTATTAGTGCTAGGAGTTTTATACTCTTCGTCTAATTTTCGAAGTGATAACAACGCTTGTTCAAATGGCGGCAATTGTCTTTCGGCTTCGGCTTTCTTTTTATTTCTTCTTATTAACCAATAGAGAAAAGCACCTATCAAAAGCAGAACTCCCAGTATATATAAAACATATTCCCAGAATCTGCTAACACCGTGTTCAACCTCGATGATTTGCTTAATATCGTATAAACCTTGTGCTGTAGTATCTACCTTTACATTTGCTACTTCAACTTTTAATGAATCTGTAAGAAAAGGGGTTTCATTAATAACAATACGCTGTTGTGGGATTGTATAAGAACCACTATCAAATTGTGTAAGACCGTATTTTTTAAGCAGTTTTATTTTAGCTTCAGCAAAAGATGTGTCTACTTTATAAGACTCTATCACTTCTAGAGGAGAGAAGCTTTGACCTTCAGGAAAAACTACGAGATCTGTAGAATCTGTAACTACTTCTATCTCATAATTAATCTGCTCGCCTATTTTTATGCTTGCGCTGTCAATTGTTGCATGAACTTGCTGAGCATAATTTTGAAAGGAAAGCAACAAAAATACACACACGCTAAAAAAGGTGCAGATTTTTTGAGTGCTTTTTATTTGGGTAGTTATTGTGATTTTAAAAGGGAGATTATTCATTTTGTATTTCATCATGCGTTCACCATTTATCCTCTCATTTTGAAATAGCCCAGCAATTTTTTAACATAGCTTTCATCGGTTCGAACGTCTATCACACCGGCGCCGCTTCTTTTAAAGGTTTCTTTATAATAAATAACCTTGTCTTTATAAAAGTTAGCATAATTATTACGCACAGTGCGAGATCCAGTATTAACCAGTAATAACTCGCCGGTTTCCTCATCCTGCATTTGTACAACACCAAGACTGGGAATTTCTTCCTCACGTCTGTCATATATACGTATTCCTGTGATATCGTGCTTTTTTGATGCTATCTTTAGCGTGTCCCTGTAATTTTCTGCGATAAAATCTGAAAGTACAAACACAATTGCCTTCTTCTTCATCACGTTTGAAAGAAACTTCAAAGCTTGCGCCACATCGGTTTTTTTACTTTTAGGCTTAAATTCCAGAAGTTCACGTATAATACGCAGCACATGAAATTTACCTTTCTTAGGCGGAATATATAATTCTATCTGGTCTGAAAACAAAATCAAACCTATTTTATCATTATTCTGTAAAGCGGAAAATGCTAAAGTCGCTGCTACTTCTGTAACAATTTCTGATTTAAACTGCTGGTCTGTACCAAAAAATTCTGAACCACTTACATCTGCCACAAGCATCATCGTAAGCTCTCTTTCTTCTTCAAAAACTTTTACATATGGCTCACTGTAACGCGCGGTAACATTCCAGTCTATGTTACGTACATCATCACCAAATTGATACTGCCTTACCTCACTAAAAGTCATACCGCGACCCTTGAAAGTAGAATGATACTCACCGCCAAATATATGATCAGACAGGCGTCTGGTCTTAATTTCTATTTTACGTACTTTTTTTAAAAGTTCTTTGGTATCCATTCCCTTTTCCTAACCCTCTCCCAGAGAAGAGGGAATTATGTGGTTTTTATTTAAACTGTGACTTCTTAAAACCTTTAGCTTTGTAATTCTCACATCGTACTTCTATGGTACTTCTATTTCGTTTACGATCTTATTGATAATTTCCTCAGTAGTGACATTTTCAGCTTCTGCCTCGTAGGTAATGCCAATACGGTGACGCAGTACATCATGAATAACCGCCCGTACATCTTCAGGAATTACATATCCTCTTCCTCTTATAAAGGCAAAACATTTTGAGGCGATTGCAAGATTTATGCTTCCACGCGGTGAAGCTCCAAAGCTTATTAGTGGTTTTAATTCGGCTAGTTTATAATTCTCAGGATAACGCGTTGCAAAAACAATATCAAGAATATATTTCTCGATTTTTTCATCCATATAAACTTCTCGCACTACACTTTGAGCTCTCAGGATTTGCTCTACCGTAACCACAGGATTTACTTTCTCATAGCTCCCTTTTAAATTCTGCCTAATGATCATTTGTTCTTCGGCATGCTTAGGATAATCTATTACCGTT
>JBALXG010000478.1:0-2685 GCA_036961055.1 Leeuwenhoekiella sp.
TAATTAACGGTAGCCGCAGGCAGCGAATGTTCACTTTTGCTATTCAGCGAAAAGATGTATTTTAAAACCTCATCTTCATTAAAATCAGCTGAAGCGCCTATTCGTTCTACCGAAGGTTTTCCTTCTGTGATCGTACCGGTTTTATCAATAATAAGCGTATCGATCTTATTCATTTTCTCTAAAGCTTCGGCATTTTTAATCAGCACTCCGTTTTGAGCACCTTTACCCACACCAACCATTACAGACATAGGTGTGGCTAATCCCAGCGCACACGGGCAAGCGATGATCAATACCGCAATCGCGTTTACAAGGGCAAAAACATATTTAGGATCGGGACCAAAAACCACCCACGCGATAAAGGTTAATACCGAAATCAAGACCACAACAGGCACAAAATAACCTGAAATACGATCAGCTAATTTCTGAATAGGAGCCTGACTGCGGCTGGCTTTATTGACCATTTCCACAATCTGCGAAAGCAAGGTTTCTGAACCTACTTTTTCAGCTTTCATAACGAAAGACTGATTGCCGTTTATGGTTCCAGAACGCACTTCGTCGCCTTCTGCTTTGTCAACGGGAATAGGTTCGCCCGTTATCATTGCTTCATCAACTGAAGTTTCACCCTCAGTAATAACACCATCAACCGGAATTTTCTCACCTGGTTTTACACGTAAAAGATCTCCTTTTACAATCTTATCTATAGCTATTTCTTCTTCTTTACCATCTACAATTCGAACTGCTTTTGACGGAGCGAGTTTGAGCAATTCTTTTACTGCGGAATTTGTTTTTGTATGTGCTCGGGCTTCAAGAACCTGACCCAAGAGAACCAAAGTGAGAATTACGGTCGCAGCTTCAAAATAGACGTGCACCGTTCCTGCTTCGGTTTTAAATTGAGGCGGAAAAAAATCGGGCATAAGTAGGCCAAAAACGCTGAAAAGCCATGCAATACCAGAACCTATTCCTATTAAGGTAAACATGTTAAGATTCCATGTTTTGACAGATCGATACGCGCGTTCAAAAAACATCCAGGCAGCATAAAAAACAACTGGTAGCGAAAGAACAAATTGCACCCAGTTCCAGTATTTTAAATCCAGAATGTTATAAATAGGATTATTAGCCAGCATATCTGACATAGCGATCAAAAATACCGGAACAGTAAAAGCTACCGCTATCCAGAATTTTCTAAGCAGTTTTTTATAGCCTTTTTCTTCAGCCGAAATATCTGGTTCCATAGGAACGAGATCCATCCCGCAGATTGGGCAAGAACCAGGCTCATCTTCTATAATTTCAGGATGCATGGGGCAAGTATACTGAGTAGAAGCGTGTGAAGCTGCGCTTACTTCTTCTACCAGATCCATCCCGCAAACAGGGCAATCTCCCGCTTTATCATAGGTTTTATCTCCCTCGCAGTGCATGGGGCAGTAAAATTGACCAGTCGGTTTTCCTTTGGGTTTTTCCGATTTTTTATGCTCTTGATGCGATTTTTGATCACCAGGAGCAGATATTTTATAATGCCCTCCATCTGCTTCAAATTTTTGCTGAAAGGTTTCCAGTTTTACATGAGAGCTCATTTCAACCTCTGCTTCGCCTTTTTCCAGATCAACCACTGCGTTTGTAACACCGGGAGTTTCCTTAAGCATTTGCTCAACATGACTTTTACAGCCATTACAGGTCATTCCGGCTACAGCGTACGTATGTTTCATTTTGTGATCTTCTTCCGGTAACGAAATACTATATCGCCCGCCATCATCCTGTAACGCCTTTTTGAAGGTTTCTATTGGAATATGAGATTCCATTTCAATGACAGCTTCAGATTTTTCAAGATCAACCTGCGCATGAGACACACCCTCTACCTTAGAAAGTGTGGCTTCTACGTGACTGCGACAACCATTGCAGGTCATTCCGGATATTTTATATGTGTGTTTCATTTCTATTTTAGATCTTAGAATATAGATTTTAGATTCTTCCTCATCTCTTGCATATTTCTGTTGTCTATTGTCTATTATCTGTTTTGTCTCTTGTCTCTTGTTAAGCGATAAAAAATTTGGTTATCAAACCACCAGCTAACCAGATGTAACATATAAAAGCTGCATATTTTAAAATATTTTCAAGCAACATACTTTTAGGTGCCATCTCTTTCATATGCATAATATCTTTTCGTTTAAAAAAGCCTAAATAGATCAAATAACCCGAAATAAGTAGAAATGCGACGTTTAAAAAGAACGTATAATTGAACTTAAAATAAGTCGTATCTGTCATGTTTACCTGACTGGGATCGGGCAAAATGCTCAGTAAATCAAAGGAATAATGCAGAATTAATGATGCACCTACTAAAGCTGTAAAAAGCAGAAATAGAATAAAAAGAGACATCTTCCAGCCATAATATTTTGCATTGATTCTAAGAATAGGAAAAACAACCAGATCACTAAAAATAAACGCCATAACCCCGGCAAAACTCACTCCTTTACCAAAAAGTAGCGCAGCAAGCGGAATATTACCCATAGAACCAATAAAAGTCACAAAAGCAGCAATAGGACCTACGATTATGTGTTCAAGAATTTCCAGGAAAGTGAAATCTGTATTTCCTTGTCCGCTGTTTATAAATAAGGTCTGAAAAAAAGAATCTGGCACAAAAGCAGCAACGATCCCGGCAATTGTAAAACCAACGGTAACGTCTTTCCAGAC
>JBALXG010000479.1:0-2682 GCA_036961055.1 Leeuwenhoekiella sp.
CTGATTAGGCGTTTTGCCTAAAAGTGGTGATCCTGAAGAATCAACTTTAAAAAAAAGCCAGACAATAAAAGAAAGCACTGCAATTAAAATAAGATATGGCAAAGCGGTAATGATAAATTTTAAAATTCCGCTAGCTTCTTTTCCGCCTAAAATCCATTCTAAAACTGAATTCCATAAATCGCCTAACCATTGTTTAAAACGTGTCCACCAGTTGTCTGGCGCTTTATAGTCAATGTATTTAAAGGCTTCATTTTTTTTGTATTCATCAATCACGGCATCGTCAAATTTAACCGGCTCAACATAACTTTTGTCATATTGAACTTGCTGAGAAACTTTAGTAGAATCCTGATCTCCTGCCCATAATTGCAAATTGCAACCGGCCAGAAAGAGAATAAAAAAGGAAATGCGAATTTTTTGAACCATTAATTTGAATCGCCTATAGAATCAATTTTTTCAAATGTGCCTGTCTGATTTTTTGATTCATTCAGGTTAAAATAAATAAAGGCAGAAGTAATCGCAGAAACGGTATATAATATATATGAAACTGCGGAAGAAATAACATTCAGCGTAACATAAACCCAATCAAACATACTTGTGAAATCGCCATTTGATATTTCGTCAGAACTGGCCAATCCTTTCATAATTGTATAAATTAATACCGGGATCTGAAAAACCATTTGTATAAGATAAACGATGAGACCAAGTATAATTATTGTTATAAAGGTCATCCACCATTCTCCTTTGATTAAAATAAAACTTTCGCTAATAGAATCTGTAATACCTACACGCTTAAAAACCATTAAAGGAAAGACTACAGTTAGCGGAACCATAAAATAAATTCCCGGAATAATACAGCAAACAAGACCAAAAAACACCATAATAGCAGATACAACTCCCAGTCCCAGAAGTCTGCCGAGATTAGAGCGCACGCATTCAGAAATCTCATCCTGATCAACTTCACCCTGATTTTTTATATAGGATTTTATATAATTTAATACCGTTCCATATAAAAACCCGTAATACAGCATTAGAGTAACTAACAGGAATAAAACCGCAATAATCACATCGCCGCTTCTAAAGACGTCTGCGGCAAAAAGAGAAAAATCTGTCGCAATAGATGTGTAGTAGCCTACTGCAATCAATAAAAATATAAACGATAAGGCAACATTTTTTATTAATGCTTTAAAAAGCGGCTTATATTCAAGTCTAATGAACTTAAAAGTGTCTGTAATTATTTCGCCTATTTCACGTTGTTTTTTAAACCTTATTAGTTCTTTCATTTATATGTTTTAATTGATGTTGTTTATGAATTATGTGGGGGTAAATAACGTAATAAAATAGTATCAGGCTAAGCGAAAGTGTAATTATTATTATGGCCAGCCAATCTGGCATTTCTGTGTGGCGCGTAACAAAACCTTCCAGAAAACCTGCAATTATAAAAAACGGAATTGTGCTGATAACAATTTTAAGACCGTCTTTCATCTTACGTTTAAAAGACTCCATTCTCGTATAAGTGCCGGGAAATAAAATGCCATTTCCTAAAACTATGCCTGCACAACCCGCGATAATTATTACAGAAATTTCTATTGTACCGTGAATCCATATTGTGCGGGCAGATTCCCAGAACATGCCTTTGTCATAGAAAAAATATTGAAAAGAGCCTATCATAACGCCGTTTTTCATGATTATAAAAAGCGAGCCTACACTTAGCAAAATCCCCAAAATAAAGGCAAAAAGCGCGACTTTTATGTTGTTTACGGTTATTCCCATAAACATCTCGATCTCATTCATGTCTTTATAAATTGCCATAGGATCTTTATTAGCAATATTCTCCAGTGTTTTATTTACGTAAGCATCTCCCATTATACTTCGCACATAAGCGCCATCTGTAGCTGCACTATATGCACCAATAATGCTGAAAAGTAAAAAAGTTGCAAAAGTGAGCAGTAACTCTTTTTGATAGTTATAAAACAGTAGCGGAAATTCTTCAGTAAAAAAAGTTATAAACCGCTTAGACGATTCTCTTTTAGATTTATAGATTTTCTGGTGAGACTGAGAAGCCAGGTGATTTAAATATTCTGTGGTCTTGCTGCCGGGATAAAATGTTTGAGCGTAGCTAAGATGATCTGTAACTTCAATATAGAGGCCTGAGAGATCATCTGGACTTATCTCTGACTTATTATTAAGAAGAACGTTTTCAAATCTTAACCATTTATCTTTATTTTGCTTCACAAATGCAGCCTCACGCATGGATTCCCTGTTAGGATGGTAAAGAAAAAGAATTAATGGATAATTTTCAAATTGAAACCGCTCAAAATGTAACAATAGAGCAGAATGTCGCAGGCATAGGGGATAGGCTTCTGGGATACTTAATAGATTGGCTTATTATTGCCGCATACTGGATCGCCTCTTTGTTTGCTCTGGCTGGTTTTGGTATAGAAAGAAGCGATTCTAGTTCTCTTACTATATTTTTTATGGTGTTGGGTATTCCTACTTTTCTATATCATCTTTTATTTGAAACTTTATGGAATGGCCGTACTCCCGGGAAGGCAGCTTTTAATCTTAGAGTTGTAAAACTTGACGGGTCTAAACCGGGTTTTGGTAGTTTTTTTGTAAGGTGGATTATGCGCATAATTGATATTAGTCTTACAAGCGGTGGTGTAGCTGTTTTTACAATTTTAT